>CAUJIU010000099.1 GCA_963205075.1 Pseudomonadota bacterium
ATGTCGGCGAGGTGCGCGGCGAGGGGCTCTTGTGCGCGGTCGAACTGGTCGAAGACCGCGCGGCGCGCCGCCATTTCGACCTGGCGCAGAAGATCGGCCCCAAAGTCTCCGCCGCCATGCTCGAACGCGGCGTCATCGCCCGCGCCATGCCGCAAGGCGACATCATCGGCTTCGCCCCGCCCTTCTGCATCACTGAAGCCGAGGTCGACCAGGTGGTCGACGCGGCACGGCAGGCGGTGACGGCGGTGTTGGGGTGAGGGTGCGCTGCCGCGCCAGGTGGTGCCCCCAGAGAGACTCGAACTCCCGACCCTCTGATTACAAATCAGACGCTCTACCAGCTGAGCTATAGGGGCACTGGCGGCGGTTTACTTGCAGCTTGGGGGCCGTGCAAGTCTCAACGGTTGGCCCGCGCCATGAGCAGCACGGCGATGCAGCCCACCAGCGTTATCATCAGCGCGGCGGGGGCGGTCTCGGCGAGGTTTTCCAGCGAGGCCTTCTCGAACACCCGCGTGGCCAGCGTGTGGTAGTTGAACGGGCGCAGCAGCAGCGTGGCCGGCAGCTCCTTGACGCTGTCGACAAAGACCAGCAGCAGCGCCGAGCCGATCGAGGCGCGCACCAGCGGCAGATGCACCGAGACCAGCGCGCCGCCCGCCGTCCGGCCCAGGGAGCGCGCGGCCATCGGCAGGCTGGGCGAGACCCGGCCGATGGCGGAATCGGCGGCGCCTTGCGCGATGGCGAAGAAGCGCACGCAATAGGCAAACACCAGCGCCGCGGCGCTGCCGGTCAGGATCAGCCCCGGATCGGCGCCGCCGAGGCGAACCCAGGCATCGGCCACCAGATTGTCGAGATTGGCCAGCGGCACCAGGATGCCAAGCCCCAGCACCGCGCCCGGCGCGGCATAGCCGATCGCCGTCACCGGCAGCAGCAGCTGCGGCAGCTTGCGCCCCGACAGCCGCACGCCATAGACCATGAACAGGCCGGCCAGCACGGTGACCACCGCGGCGATGCCGCCCACGGTCAGGCTGTGGATCAGCGCGCGGATCAGCCCCGGCGCCACCCACTGGCCGGCGTCCAGGGCATGGCTGATCAGCACCCCCACCGGCAGCACGAAGCCGACCGCGAAGGGGACCAGGCACAGGGCCGTGGCCAGCCAGGCGGCGGCCCTTGGCAGGTCTGCGGCGCTGATCGGGCGCGGATTGCGGGAGGCGGCATAGAACCGGCTCTTGCGGCGGCCGATCTTTTCGAGGCTGACCAGCATCACCACAAGCCCCAGCACCGCGACCGAAAGCTGCGCCGCGCCCCCGAGGTTTCCCGCCTGCATCCAGACGCTGAAAATGCCGGTGGTCAGCGTCTGGACGGCGAAATAATCCATCGTGCCGAAATCGTTGACCGTCTCCATCATCGCCACGGCGACGCCGGCGGCAATGGCAGGCCGCGCCAGCGGCAGCGCCACCCGCACGAAGCGGCCCCAGGGCCCGACACCGAGCGCGCGGGCCACCTCGATACCGTTCACCGATTGCTCGCGAAAGGCCGCGCGGGCCAGGATGTAGACGTAAGGATAGAGCGCCGCCGACAGCACGACCATGGCCGCGCCACGCACCCGGATGGCCGGAAACCAGTAGTCGCGCGCCGATTCCCAGCCGAACACCTCGCGCAGCGCGGTCTGGACCGGGCCGGCATATTCCAGCAGGTCGACCAGCGCATAGGCGCCCACATAGGCCGGCACCGCCAGCGGCAACAGCAGCGCCCATTGCAGCCAGTTGCGCCCCGGAAACCGGTACATCACCACCAGCCACGCCGCTCCGGTCCCGACGGCGCCGGTCAGGACCGCGACCCCGGCCATCATCACCAGCGTGTTGGTCACATAGCGCGGCAGGGTGGTGGCCAGGAGATGCGGCCAGATATTGTCGGACGGGGTCACCGCGAACCAGATCACCGCCAGCACCGGCATCAGCACCAGCGCCGCAATTACCACCGCCCCGACCGACCAGGGATCGGGCCGCGACAGGCGGCGGGCGCGGGCATGGACTGGCGTGGAGTTCAGCGACATGCGCCTCGCCTAAATGATTGCGGTTTCCCTGTCCAGAAAACCCCGTATATTGTGAAAAAACAAGAAATCGGGCTGAAGCTAAGCATGCAGATCGTCTACCATATCGGGGCCAATTGCACGGACGGCGAGAAGCTGGTCAAGTCGCTCCTGAAGAATGCAAAACCGCTCGAGGAACATGGGATCCGCATCCCCGGTCCCGCCACCTATCGCCGCCTGATCCGCGAGGCCATACAGGATCTGGACAAGTCCCTCCCCGCCGCCGAGGCCGGCGACGCCATCCTCGCTTCGGTTCTGGGCGGGCAGGAGGGCAACCGGCTGGT
Organism: Pseudomonadota bacterium; assembly: GCA_963205075.1. Lineage (GTDB taxonomy): Bacteria > Pseudomonadota > Alphaproteobacteria > Rhodobacterales > Rhodobacteraceae > KLAP22. Next base: position 2,371 of record CAUJIU010000099.1, read on the forward strand.
GATGAGCAACGGCGCCTTCCTCTGCGTCCCGCCGCGCGTGTTTCAGGACGGCACGTTCTACGCTCAGGCCGAATCCAAGCTGCAGGCCCTGCAACGGCTGTTTCCGGGCGCGCAGATCGAGATCCATCTGGGCATCCGCAACCCCGCGACCTTCATTCCGGCCGTCTTCGCCCAGGTCAAGCGCGGCAGCTACGAACAATTCATGGGCGGCCTTGCCCCCGCCGACATCCGCTGGTCGGACCTGATCGCGCGGATGCAGGCGGCGGCGCCCGAAATCGGCCTCACGGTCTGGTGCAACGAGGATACCCCGCTGATCTGGGCCCAGATCATCCGCGAGGTGGCCGGCATCGACCCGCTGACCCGCATCAGCGGCGGCTTTGACCTTTTGGGGTCGATCATGGCGCCCGAAGGGATGAACCGCTTCCTGAGCTACATCAAGACCCACCCGCCGCAGACCGAAGTGCAGAAACGCCGCATCATCGCCGCCTTTCTCGACAAGTTCGCCATCGACGAGGAAATGGTCGAGGAAGTCACCCTGCCCGGCTGGACCAATGACCTCGTGCATGACCTGACCGAACTGTACGAGGAAGACATCTACCGCATCGAGAAGATGCCCGGCGTCAACTTCATCGCGCCCTGAGGCGCAAGGCGGTCCGTTCCGGATCCGCCCGGCGCGCCGCTACATGCCCAGCGCGGCCATGTACAGCTCTAGCACGGCCTCCTCCTCGGCCAGGTCTTCCTTGTCGCGCTTGCGCATGGCCACGATCTTGCGCAGCACCTTGGTGTCGTAGCCGCGCCCCTTGGCTTCGGCCATCACTTCCTTCTGCGCGTCGGCAATGTCCTTCTTTTCAGCTTCCAGACGCTCGTAGCGCTCGATGAACTGGCGCAATTCCTGCGCGCCCACGGTGTTTTGCGTGCTGATGACTGTATCCGACATGAGGCCCTCTCTGATCGACAGGCCCTTCCCTACTTGCTGGCCACGCGGGCCGCAAGGTCCGCCAACCTGCTCCAGGTGACTTGCCGCGCCGGGGCAGTCGGGCTAACTGGGCGCGGGCCCGAATGCAGGAGAACACCCGATGGAACCCCTGATCTGGATCGGCGCGGCGATTTCGCTGGCTGGCCTTGCCGGCATTGTCTGGAGCCTGTTCGCGGTCATGCGGGCGCGGCGGCGGCTGACCGACGATGCCGTCCTGCGCGCCAGGATGCGCGAGGTTCTCACCGTCAATCTCGGCGCGCTGCTGCTTTCGGTTCTGGGCCTGATGACGATCGTGGTCGGGGTGGTTCTGTCCTAGCCAGCCCTAGCCGGCGGCCGAGCCGGCATCCGGCGGCGGACAGAAGACCTCGTAGAGACGCTCCAGGATCGGCACCAGGCGCGGATCGGCGATCCGGTAGCGGATGATCCGCCCCTGCCGCCGCCCGATCACCAGTTCCTCCGCCCGCATCCGCGCCAGCTGGCCCGAGACATAGGACTGGCTCGACCCGAGCGCCACTTCCAGCTCACCCACCGACCGTTCGCCGTTCAGAAGCGCGCAGAGCAGGCGCAGCCGCGCCGGGTTGGACAGGATCTTGAGCAGCCCGGCCGCTTCGTCTGCGGCGGCTTCCATCGCGCCCGCCGAAAAGTTGATCATCTCGGCCACCGACCAATGCATTCCTATCTTGCGATGTTTGCACGCTAGACCAAGTCGGTCAAACTTGCGAGCGGTTCCCGCACTCCGCATGGTCGGGACCCGGGGCAGCGCCAAGGGCCGGGCCATGGCGGGCCCGAACGCCCGGCCGGTCGCCGCGGCCGCGACCCACCGGGGTCCGAATCACCGGCGCCGGCTGGATGGCTGCCCCTGCGCCGTCGCGGTTCCGCCCGGGCGCGCCCCGGCCATCGCCTCACCGGCCCCGCAAAATGCCGCAATCCCGGCAAGACAACGGCTGGACGCCATCGCCGGGCGACGCTAGATATCCGCACATGCTGGATATCAGACCCCTCGACGCAACCTACGCCGTCTCGCCGCAGATCACCCCGCAGGACGTGGCGACCATCGCCGCGGCCGGCTTTCGCACGATCATCTGCAACCGCCCCGATGACGAGATCCCGGAGGACCTGCACGCCGCCAAGGTTGCGGCGGCGGCCGCGGCGGCCGGTCTGGATTTTGTCAACATCCCGGTCACGCACCAGACCCTGAACGAGTCGGTCCCGCCGCAGATGGCGGCGGTGGCGGCATCCAGGGGCCCGACACTGGCCTATTGCGCCACCGGCACCCGCTGCTCGATCGTCTGGTCGCTGGGCCAGGCCGGCAAGATGCCGGTGGACGAGATCCTGGCGGCGTCGGCCCGGCACGGCTACAACCTGAGCCACTTCCGCGAGGAACTGGACGAGCTGTCCGCCGGCTGACAGCCGCTTTCTTCCCCCTTCATTTTGGCACAAATACCTCCGCCGGAGGCCCGCCCGCAGGGCGGTCACTGATCCCTGGGCAGGTCGATCGCCGGGTTGGGCGCCTCGGCAAGTTCGGGTGCCTGCGGCAGTTCCAGCCGCACCGCGCGCCGCCCGGCCACCTGGCCGAGCCGCGCCCTGGCCACCTGAAGCCCGTCGGGCGCCTCGATCGAGACCGAGCCGATGCCGCTGCCGGTCAGGGCCACCACCTGCCCCACCTCGAAATCGCAGGCCGCACTCAGCGGCATTTGCAGGCGATGCAGCACCGCCTGAAACCGCGCCGGCGCCGCGCCGACCACCTCGCCCAGGGCCGCCGACCAGTCCGACCGCTGGTCCCGGCTCTCCGGCTCTGGCGGCTCCGGCTCCGCTTGCGGCACCAGGATCGCCAGTTGCCCCTGCCGCTTGCCCTCGCCCAGCTCCAGCGCGAACTCCTGCACCCGCAGCACCCGCGCCGAGATCATCTGCCGGGCCAGCCGGAGGCTGGCGATCTTGCCACGCGGCGCATATCCCGGCGCCAGCGCGGTTTCGGCCAGAAATCGCGCCAGCAGCGGCTCTGACAGCGCCGCGTCGGTGCGGGTCATGGGGCGCAGGGCGGCAGGCCGGCTTTCTAGGCGGCCCGTGGTCTGGATCTCGGCCATTGCCGCCACCAGTTCGCGATCGAGCACCGCGAGCCCGCAGCCGCCCGCCCCGTCCTCCAGCCGGACCAGCAGCCGGTCCGGCTCGATTGCGCCCAGAACGTCGTCCGCGCTCCCGCAAAGCGCCGGGCCGGCCTGCGCCACCAGATCGAGCCCGATCGCGAACTGGGCGGCGCGCGCCAGATCCAGCCCGAGATCCGCCACCGCGCCCGCCCCTGGCCCATGGTTGCGGTTGGGGTTGGGGTTGCGGTTGCGGATCATCCGCCCCAGCACGTCGTGATTGCCCATCCTGCCCTGCATCGCCCTGCCTTCTGCCCGTGTCGGGGGCCAGACTAGGACGGCGCGGTTACCAGCGCCCTAACCGGCGGGCAGATCCGGCGGCTCTGCGGGAAGGAACACCCGGAATGCCGCCCCGCCCTGCCCCGGCAGATAGGAGATGGCGCCCCCGAGCCGGTTCATGATCTCGCGGCAGATCGCCAGCCCCAGCCCGGCGCCCCCGGCCTTGCCCGGATCGGTCAGGCGCGAGAACTTCTCGAAGATCAGCTCCTGCTGGTCCTTGTCGATACCCTTGCCGTTATCGACGAAATCCACCGTGACCCCGGCAGCGGTGCGGCTCACCAGGATCCTCAGCACCGGCTGGGCATGGTCACAGTATTTGCGCACATTGGCGATGATGTTGATGAAGACCTGGGTCAGCCGGTCCAGATCGGTCACCAGCGTCACCGCCTCGTCCGACCGGCTGCGCCGCACCTCGAGGCCGCTGTCGCGCAGCCCCACCGCCGCCACCGCCCGGTCGAGCACATCATTCAGCACGCCGGTCTGCCGGCTCAGCGTGACCTGGCCGCTTTCCAGCACGCTCAGGTCCAGCAGATCGTCCAGCAGCCGGGTCAGCCGGGTCGATTCCTCGTGGATGATCCGCGCATAGCGCGCCTGATCGGGCCGGGGGATGCCGCCATCGACCAGGATCTCGGAAAAGGCCCGGATCGAGGTCATGGGCGTGCGCAATTCGTGGCTGATCTGGCTCAGGAAGGCATCCTTCTGCACCGACAGCACGGTCATCTTCTCGTTGGCCTCGCGCAGTTGCCGCGCGGTGCGCTCCTGCTCGCTCGATTTGGCCTCCAGCCGGCTCGAATATTCCAGGATCTGCGCCGCCTCGTCGGCCACCGCGATCAGATCCTCGACCGAGACGCTGGCGCCCTGGGTCAGCTGCCCGATCATGGCATGCGCCGTCGCCGCGCCGACCGAGCCGGACAGCTCGCGTTCCAGACGCTCGACAAAGCGCGGCGTCACGTCGGGCAGATAGCCCGCCTTGCCCTGGGCGGAGGCCTCGCGCTGAAAAATCGCCTGCGCCTCGGTCGGACCCAGGATGCGCTGCGACATGATCAGCAGGTCCTCGGCATCGGCGGCGTTCTGGGTCCAGCTGCGCGCCCCATGCGAATGATCGAACACATTGACGAACTGGGTGCCCTGCAACCGCTCAAGCGGGGTCGGAAAGGTCAGGATCGAGACCAGGAAGAACACCGCCGAATTGAGGATCATCGACCACATCACCGCATGGACCACCGGATCCAGCCCCTCGATCCCGAACAGCGCCTGCGGACGCAGCCAGCCGAGGCCGAAGGGCCCATGGGCAAACACCTGCGGCGACAGGATCTCGCCCACGCCGAACGAGGGCAGGAACATCGACCAGAGCCAGACGGAAAAGCCGGTCACCAGACCGGCCGCCGCGCCGGCATGGGTGGCGCCGCGCCAGAACATGCCGCCGATCATCGAAGGCAGCACCTGCACCGCGCCCGCGAAGGACACGAGCCCGATGGCGGCCAGAGCCGTGCCGCCGCCCGACAGCCGGTAATAGACATAGCCCAGCGCCAGAACCCCGGCGATGGACAGCCGCCGCGACAACAGCACCACCTGGCGCACATCGCCGTGCAGCGACGCGCCCGAGGATCGCCGGCGCAGCCAGAGCGGCAGGACGATGTGGTTGGAGACCATGGTCGCCAGCGCGATGGTCGCCACGATCACCATCGAGGTGGCCGAGGAAAACCCGCCCAGAAACGACAGCATCGCCAGCCCCTGCTGCCCCAGCGCCAGCGGCAGGGTCAGCACGAACAGGTCGGGGTTGGAGCCTTCGGGCATCAGGTCCAGTCCGACCACCGCGATCGGCACCACGAACAGGCTCATCAGGAACAGGTAGAGCGGAAAGGCCCAGCTGGCGGTGGCCAGGTGCCGCTCGTCGGAATTTTCGACCACCAGCACCTGAAACATCCGCGGCAGGCACAGGAATGCCGCCGCCGACAGGAAGGTCAGCGCCACCCAGCGCCCGCCCGGCTGCTGGAACTGCGAGATCGGCGAGGCATCGATCATCGCCAGCGTCTCGACCGGGCCGCCCGCCACCCCCCAGACGATGAAGGCCCCCACCGCCACCAGCGCAAACAGCTTGACCACCGCCTCGACCGCGATGGCCATGACCACGCCGTGATGGCGCTCGTTGGCGTCCAGGTTGCGGGTGCCGAAGATCACCGTGAACAGCGTCAGCCCGCCGGCGATCCAGAGCGCCGTCAGGTTGGTGTCGTTGCCATGCCAGTCCGAGCCGCTCTGCTGCGAGAACACCTCGAATGACAGCGTCACCGATTGCAGTTGCAGCGCGATGTAGGGCGTGGCGGCGGTGACGGCCAGCACCGTGACCAGCACGCCAAGCCCGGTGGACTTGCCGAAGCGCGAGGAGATCAGATCGGCGATCGAGGTGATCCGCTGCGACCGGCCGATGCGCACCAGGCGCCGCAGCACCCACCACCAGCCGACCAGCACCAGCGTCGGGCCCAGATAGATGGTGACGAATTCGAGCCCCGAGCGGGCGGCATAGCCGACCGCGCCGTAAAACGTCCAGGCGGTGCAGTAGATCGACAGCGACAGCGTGTAGGTGATGGGCGAGCGCAGCCAGTTGTCGCGCCCCTGCGCGGCGCGGCGGTCGGCGGCAAAGGCCACCGTGAACAGGAAGGCCACGTAACACAACGCCACGAAGATCAGGAGCTTGAACGACACCATCAGCGGGGCCCGCTTTCCTTGCCCTCGGCATCGCCTGGCATGGTCGGGCGCGCCAGGACCAGCGCCAGAACGATCAGCGCCAGCCAGACGCCAAAGACGAAGATCAGAACCGACGAGGTCAGCTTGGGACCGGGCCCGCCCTGCCAGACCAGCGGCAGGTTCCACAACAACAGCCCGAGCACCGGCAGGATCATCACCGCGTCACGCAGGCGGCGGGTGCGGTAGCTGCTGCGGCCCAGAAAGACGTTGGGATTGGGGCCGCTGCTCATGCCCCGGCCAGCGCCCGCACGTTCTCGATCACCTCGGCATTGGAGAACGGCTTGGTCATGAAGCGCGTGACCCCCAGCCGCTCTGCCAGTTCACGGTCCTTGGTCTGGCCGCGCGCGGTCAGCATCATCACCGGCAGATCGGCGGTCGCGGGATTTGCGCGCAGGTCGCGCAGGATGTCATAGCCGCTGCGGCCGGGCAGCATCACGTCGAGGATGATCAGATCGGGCGGCGTGCGCGCGATCTTGTCCATGGCGGTGACGCCATCGGTATGGGTGTGAACGGTCCAGCCATCCCGTGACAGAATGAAGCTGATCGCCTCGATGATGTTTGGCTCATCCTCGATCAGCAGAACCCGCCGTCCCATGGTCTCGACCCTCCCCGGTCGGACTGCCTGTGCCGTCGGCCGACTATTGCGGACAAGTCGGGCCAAGTCAAAGCCCTGATCCCAATGGCAGGATCCGGCCGGGGCGCCATCAGGAAGCGGTCAGGATCGAGGCTTCGCGGCGGGCCGGGCAAACCGGGCGCGGGCAGAGCCGGCAGGTGCTGCCGACGCGCAGGCCGGCATCCGAAAGCGGGGCCGGATCGGGCCGCACCAGCATGGTGGCCTCGATGACCGGGGCCTGACCGAAGCCCGTGGCGCCGCGCGGCGCCGCGAAGGCGTAGCAGACGAATTGCGCCGACGGGTCGCCCGGCAGCGCCGCCTGGCGCAGGACCGGCCGTCCGGGGCTGGTCAGCGCCTCGAACAGCGGCCAGAGCGGGCAACAGGCCGCATTGCGCGGCAGGGAAAACCCCGCCACCGGCCGCTGAAAGGTGATCGCGCCCGCCGCATCGCAGATGGCCAGCCCCAGTTCGGGATGGTCGTCCGCCTCGGGCAGGGCAGCCAGCCGCCGCAGCACCGCATCGGGCCGGGCATCGAAATGCCGGCCCAGCACCGACGGGTCATAATTGCAGGCGCGCGCGGCGCGGGCGAACTCGGACAGGGGCATGCGCAGCGCATCCTCGCGGTAACGGCGGAAATGCGCCTCGGCCAGGGCCATGCCGCCGGGGCTGTCGATGCCGGGCGCGGTGCGCGCCACCTCGTCGGGCCGCAGCGCCGGCTCCGTCCCTTCCAGCGCGGCAAGGTGATGGCCGAGGGCGGCCAGAAACGCCTCCAGCTCCTCGGCGGGGGAGCGCGGGCCCTGCCGGGCCTCGGCGGGGGCCTCCAGAAAATCGACCAGCGCGCGGGCGCTGTCGGCCAGGCGCAGGCTGTCTTCGTTGATGTTGTTGTGAAACCGCCGCTGCCAGTCGCGATCAAGCTCCTCGGCCCCGGCCAGGATCGAGGCTGTCGACCGGATGGAGGTCACCGTCGAGATCACCGCATGCAGCGAGGTCGCCAGCTGCGGGTCATGGGCCAGCCGGTCCGAAAGCGCGTCCACCTGGCGTTCGAGCCGCGCGATCTCGGCCGATTGCAGCGCGATCAGCGTCGACCAGCCGGGAAAGCGCCCGGCAAATTCCTCGGCCCGCCCCAGTTCCGCCTCGGCACCCGGCAGGGCGGCGGCGGCGCCGCGCAGGTCCTCGATCCGGCCGCGCTCGGCCCCTTCCGCCAGCAGCGTGACATCGATGCCCAGCGCGCGGGCGATGTCCTGCAGCAGCTTGCCGCCGATTCTGCGGCGATTGTGTTCGATCAGGTTGAGATAGGAGCCCGAAATCCCCGCCGCCCGCGCCAGATCGGACTGCTGCAACTGCCGGTCCAGCCGATGCTGCCGGATGCGGGAGCCGGTAAGTTGACGCTGCGACACCGGGTTTTGCTCCGTGTTTTCAGGGGCTTTCTGCAAGCGCGGGAAAAATGCTTTACAACACTTCAGCGATTCATGTTCATGTCTTTACAAAATAATCATTCCTTAAGAAAGCCTTGTTGAGAAATTTTCTTAGTCTCCCCGATAATGGACCAGCACTGAAAAGTGCGCGCGGATCGGGGCGGGGAGCCCGGGCCCGTTTGTCACTCCAGGGAGGAACCTTATGACCAAGAACAATTTCTCACGTCGGGGCGTGCTCAAGACGGGCGCTTTCGCCGGCGCCGGTCTGGCCATGCCGACCATCTTTACCGCCTCGTCCGCCTCGGCCTTCACCAACGCGCCGTCCGGGTCGAGCGTGAAGTTCGGCTTCAACGTGCCCCAGACCGGCCCCTATTCCGAGGAAGGCCTTGACGAATTGCGCGCCCAGCAGCTGGCGGTCGAGCATCTCAACGGCGAAGGCGACGGCGGCATGCTGAACACCTTCTCGTCCAAGGTCCTGGATGGCACCGGGATCCTCGGCAAGAAGGTCGAGTTCGTCACCGGCGACACCCAGACCAAGTCGGACGTGGCGCGCGCCTCGGCCCAGTCGATGATCCAGAAGGACGGCGTCATCATGATCAACGGCGGCTCGTCCTCGGGCGTGGCCGTGGCGGTTCAGGGCCTGTGCCAGGAAGCCGGCATCATCTTCATGGCCGGCCTGACCCACTCCAACGACACCACAGGCAAGGACCGCAAGGCAAACGGCTTCCGCCATTTCTTCAACGCCTACATGTCGGGCGCCGCCCTGGCCCCGGTGCTGCTGAACGCCTATGGCCCTGACCGCAACGCCTATCACCTGACCGCCGACTACACCTGGGGCTGGACCCAGCAGGAGTCGATCCAGGCCTCGACCGAAGCCATCGGCTGGAAGACCACCAACAACGTGCTGACCCCGGTCGGCGCCGGTGACTTCTCGTCCTACATCGCTCCGGTGCTGAACTCGGGCGCGGACGTACTGGTGCTCAACCACTACGGCGCCGACATGGTCAACTCGCTGACCCAGGCGGTGCAGTTCGGCCTGCGCGACAAGATGGTCAACGGCAAGCAGTTCGAGATCGTGGTGCCGCTCTATTCCGAGCTGATGGCCGCCGGTGCCGGCGCCAACATCCAGGGCGTCTACGGTTCGATGAACTGGAACTGGCAGCTGCAGGACGCGGGCACCCAGGCCTTCGTCAAGTCGTTTGGCGAGAAGTATGGCTTCCCGCCCTCGAACGCCGCCCAGACCTGCTACGTGCAGACCCTGCTCTATGCCGATGCGGTCACCCGCGCGGGCGCCTTCAACCCCTGCGCCGTGGTCGAGGCCCTCGAAGGCTTCGAGTTCGACGGCATGGGCAACGGTCCGACGCTCTACCGTGCCGACGACCACCAGTGCTTCAAGGACGTGCTGGTCATGAAGGGCAAGGAAAACCCGGCCAACCAGTACGACACGCTGGAAGTGGTCGAGGTGACGCCGGCGGCGCAAGTGACCTACGCGCCCGATCACCCGATGTTCGGCGGCGCCGAAGCATCGCTGGGCGAATGCAACGACGGCGCATAAGCTGACCCCGTGAAGACCCGGCCCGGCCGCATCCCCTGCGGCCGGGTCGCTTTCCCCGGCGAGTCCGCCGGTAGCCAGCCAACACCATGACAGGGCGGGACCCATGGACGCTATCATCCTTCAAATCCTCAACGGACTGGACAAGGGCTCGGCCTATGCCCTGATCGCTCTCGGGCTGACCCTGATCTTCGGCACGCTCGGCGTGGTCAACTTCGCCCATGGCGCGCTGTTCATGATCGGTGCCTTCTGCGCGGTTGCCTTGCAGCGCCTGTTCGGCCTGAGCAAGACCACGATCGACGAGAGCCAGGTCGATTTTCTGGGCAACCCGCTCAAGGTGCAGACACCCTATCTGGAAAGCTGGTTCGGGCATGACTTCGGCCAGGCCCTCATCGACTGGTCGGTGCCGCTGGCGATCCTGCTGGCCATTCCGGTCATGCTGGCGGTGGGCTATGTGATGGAGCGCGGGCTGATCAAGCATTTCTACAAGCGCCCGCATGCCGACCAGATCCTCGTGACCTTCGGTCTGGCCATCGTGCTTCAGGAAATCGTCAAGTATTACTTCGGCGCCAACCCGATCCCGACACCCTCGCCCGCCGCCTTCCGTGGCAGCCTCGATTTTGGCGTGCTGGTCGGATTTGACGCCAATGTCATCATCTATCCCTACTGGCGGCTGGTCTATTTCCTGTTTTCGGGCGTGATCATCGCCGCGGTCTTCGCCTTCCTGCAATTCACCACCTTCGGCATGGTGGTGCGCGCCGGCATGGCCGACCGCGAGACGGTGGGCCTGCTCGGCATCGATATCGACCGCCGCTTTACCCTGATGTTCGGCATTGCCGCCGCGGTCGCGGGCCTCGCCGGGGTCATGTATACCCCGATCCTGTCACCGACCTATTCGATGGGCATGGACTTCCTGGTCCTCAGCTTCGTCGTGGTGGTGGTGGGCGGCATGGGCTCGCTGCCCGGCGCGGTCATGTCCGGCTTCCTGCTCGGCATCCTGCAGTCCTTCGCCTCGATGAACGAGGTCAAGTCGCTGCTGCCCGGTATCGACCAGATCATCATCTACCTTGTCGCAATCATCATCTTGCTGACCCGTCCGCGTGGACTGATGGGCCGCAAGGGCGTGATGGAGGAATAAGCCGTGCTCGGTCTCAACCGCAAAGATACCATCCTGATGCTGATCGTGATCGCGCTGACCCTCGGCGCGCCGGTCCTGCTCAACCCCTTCCCGGCCGACAGCGCCATGGCGCAGTTCAATGCCGGCTATCCGGACCTGATGCAGCGCTTCGTGATCTTCGGGATCCTGGCGATCGGGTTCAACATCCTGTTCGGCCTCACCGGCTACCTGTCGTTCGGTCACGCGGCCTTCCTCGGCGTGGGGTCCTATGCCGCGGTCTGGATGTTCAAGCTGCTGAGCATGAATGTCGTGCCGGCGCTGGTCCTGTCGGTGGTGGTGGCCGGGCTGTTCTCGGTGCTGATCGGCTATGTGTCGCTGCGCCGGTCGGGCATCTACTTCTCGATCCTGACGCTGGCCTTCGCGCAGATGTCCTACAACATGGCCTATTCGGTGCTGACACCGATCACCAACGGCGAGACCGGCCTGCAGGTCTATTCCAACGACCCGCAATACCTGCTGGGCAACGGGCCGCAGGTCACGCATCTGTTCGGCCTCGAGATGCGCGCCAAGGCGGTTGTCGAGATGGGCGGCTGGACCTTCGATTTCTCTGTCGGCTACTACCTTGCCGCCATCATGATGCTGGCGGCCTTCTATCTCAGCCTGCGCATCTTCCGCTCGCCCTTCGGGATGATGCTGCGCGCGGTCAAGTCCAACCAGAACCGTCTCAATTACACCGGCATCAACTCGCGCCCCTACACGCTGGCGGCCTTCGTGATCTCGGGCATGTATGCCGGACTGGCGGGCGGCCTGCTGGCCTCGATGGATCCGCTTGCCGGCGCCGAGCGCATGCAGTGGACCGCCTCGGGCGAGATCGTCCTGATGACCATCCTGGGCGGCGCGGGAACCCTGATCGGCCCCGTGGTCGGCGCGGTCTTCATCAAGTATTTCGAGAACATCTTCTCCAAGATCAACGAACACGTGCTGCACGGCTGGTTCGGCTGGCTGCCCGATGGCGTCGAGGACGTGGTGACCTGGATCCTCGCCCGCTTTGTCGGCGAGGGCTGGCACCTGACGCTCGGCCTGCTGTTCATGCTGGTGGTGATCTTCCTGCCCGGCGGGCTGGTCGAGGGCGGGCAGAAACTGGCCCGGCTCCTGCGCAGATCCAGGCCTGACGGCACCACCCCCTCAAACACGCCCGCGGAATAGGAGGAACACGACATGGGAATCCTTGAAATCAAGGGCGTCAACAAGCGCTTCGGCGGCTTGCAGGCGCTGGGCAACGTCAACCTCTCGGTCGAGGAAAACACCGTCCACGCCATCATCGGCCCCAACGGCGCCGGCAAGTCGACGCTGCTGAACTGCCTTGTCGGCAAGCTGATCCCCGACTCGGGCTCGGTCATGTTCGCCGGCCAGTCGGTGCTGGGGCGGCACCCGCACGAGATCAACCAGATGGGCATTTCGCGGGTGTTCCAGACCCCCGAGATCTTCAAGGACCTCAGCGTCTTCGAGAACGTCCTGATCCCCTGCTTTGCCAAGCGCGACGGCGCATTCCGGATGCATGCCTTCGAGACCATCGAGCACGAGCGGGACATCATCGAGCAGGCCGAGGCGATCCTTGCCGATGTCAACATGCTGGAAAAGCGCGACATGATCGCCTCGTCGCTGTCACGCGGCGACAAGCGCCGGCTGGAAATGGCGATGTGCCTGGTGCAGGAGCCGCGCCTGTTGCTGCTGGACGAGCCCACCGCCGGCATGGCGCGCGCCGACACCAACAACACCATCGACCTGCTCAAGCAGATCAAGGCCAAGCGCAACATCACCATGGCCATCATCGAGCACGACATGCATGTGGTCTTTTCGCTGGCCGAGCGGATCACGGTTCTGGCGCAGGGCACGCCCCTGGTCGAGGACACCCCCGAAAACATCAAGGGCCATCCCAAGGTGCGCGAAGCCTATCTTGGCGAAGCGCAAGTCTGAGGACGGAGGGACCAAATGAACGCCAAACCGCACGTCGAAATCAACGCCAACCACGCCGCGACAGCGCCGGCCTTCCTCTCGGTCTGGGAGGTCGAGGCCTATTACGGCGAGAGCTACATCGTCCAGAACATCAGCTTCAACATCCATGAAGGCGAGATCCTGGCGCTGCTGGGCCGCAACGGCGCGGGCAAGACCTCGACTCTGCGCACCATCGCCCGGCTCGACAATCCGCAATTGCGCCATGGCGAGATCTGGCTGGATCACAAGCCGCTGCACGAGATGCGCGCGCATCAGGCCTCCGCCTGCGGCGTGGCGCTGGTGCCCGAGGACCGCCGCATCATTCCCGGCCTGACCGTCGAGGAAAACCTGCTGCTGGCCCAGATCGCGCCGCCCAAGGGCTGGACGCTGGACCGCATATACGAACTGTTCCCCCGCCTGGGTGAACGGCGCAAGCAGGAGGGCGTGACCCTTTCGGGCGGCGAGCAGCAGATGCTGGCCATCGCCCGCGCGCTGGCCCGCGACATCAAGCTGTTGCTGCTGGACGAGCCCTATGAGGGGCTGGCCCCGGTGATCGTGCAGGAGATTGCCAAGACCCTGAACATCATCCGCGACCAGGGCATCACCACCATCATCGTCGAGCAGAACGCCATCGCGGCGCTCAAGCTCGCCGACCGCGCCGTCATTCTCGATACCGGCACGGTGGTCTATGACGGCCTCGCGAAAGAAGTGCTTGATGACGAGGCGCTGAGAGCCAAGTATCTCGCCATCTGACGCCGACCGCCGGCCCCGCGGCGGACCACTGACCCGTTCGCACAGACAAGGAACGACCATGACCAGCAAGCTCTATCCGCCTTCGGCCGCCCTGGCCGCCTCCGCCCATGCCGACAAGGCAACCTATGACGCGATGTATCGGGCCTCGGTCGCCGATCCGGCGGCATTCTGGGCCGAGCACGGCAAGCGGATCGACTGGATCAAGCCCTATACACGGGTCAAGGATACCAGCTTCGAGTTTGGCAAGGTGGCGATCAACTGGTTCGCCGACGGCACGCTCAACGTCGCCGCCAACTGCGTCGACCGCCACCTCGCGACCCGCGCCGACCAGACCGCGATCCTGTGGGAGCCCGACGACCCAAAGGAGCCGGCGCGCCACATCACCTACCGCGAGCTGCACGACCAGGTCGGGCGCATGGCCAACGTGCTCAGGGACCTGGGCGTCGGCAAGGGCGACCGGGTGGTGATCTACATGCCGATGATCCCCGAGGCCGCCTATGCGATGCTGGGCTGCGCCCGCCTTGGCGCCATCCATTCGATCGTCTTTGCCGGCTTCTCGCCCGATGCGCTGGCCAACCGCGTCAACGATTCGGGCGCCAAGGTGGTGATCACCGCCGACGAGGCCCCGCGCGGCGGCCGCAAGACCGGGCTCAAGTCCAACACCGATGCCGCCCTGCTGCATTGCGATGACGACGTGAAGATGCTGGTGGTCAAGCGGACCGGCGGCCAGACCACCTGGACCGAGGGGCGCGACTTTGACTACAATGCGCTGGCCAGGGCCGCCTCGCCGGACTGCCCGCCCGCAGAGGTCGGGGCCGAGGACCCGCTGTTCATCCTCTATACGTCCGGTTCCACCGGCAAGCCCAAGGGCGTGGTCCATACCACCGGCGGCTATCTGGTCTATGCCGCGATGACCCATCAATACACCTTCGACTATCACGATGGCGACGTGTTCTGGTGCACGGCCGATGTCGGCTGGGTCACCGGGCACAGCTACATCGTCTATGGCCCGCTGGCCAACGGCGCCACCACCGTGATGTTCGAGGGCGTGCCGACCTGGCCCGATGCCGGCCGGTTCTGGGAGGTCTGCGCCAAGCACAAGGTCAACCAGTTCTACACCGCGCCCACCGCCATCCGCGCGCTGATGGGCCAGGGGCCGGACTGGGTCAACAAGCACGACCTGTCATCGCTCAAGCTGCTGGGCACCGTGGGCGAGCCGATCAACCCCGAAGCCTGGAACTGGTACAACGACGTGGTCGGCAAGGGCAGGGTCCCGATCGTCGACACCTGGTGGCAGACCGAGACCGGCGGCCACATGCTCACCCCCCTGCCCGGCGCCACCGCCACCAAGCCGGGCTCGGCCACCCTGCCCTTCTTCGGCGTCGAGCCGGTGGTGCTCGACCCCACCACCGGCGCGGAGCTGACCGAGACCAGATGCGAGGGCGTGCTCTGCATCAAGGACAGCTGGCCCGGCCAGATGCGCACGGTCTGGGGCGACCACGAGCGCTTCCAGCAGACCTATTTCTCCGACTACAAGGGCTATTATTTCACCGGCGACGGCTGCCGCCGCGACGAGGACGGCTATTACTGGATCACCGGCCGCGTCGATGACGTGATCAACGTCTCCGGTCACCGCATGGGCACCGCCGAGGTCGAAAGCGCGCTGGTGGCCCATGCCAAGGTCGCCGAAAGCGCCGTGGTCGGCTATCCGCATCCGATCAAGGGCCAGGGCATCTATGCCTATGTCACGCTGATGAACGGCGTCAAGCCGACCGAGGCGCTGCGCAAGGAGCTGGAAGCCTGGGTCCGCAACGAGATCGGCCCGATCGCCAGGCCCGACCTGATCCAGTGGGCGCCGGGCCTGCCCAAGACCCGCTCGGGCAAGATCATGCGCCGCATCCTGCGCAAGATCGCCGAGAACGACTTCGGCGCGCTGGGCGACACTTCGACGCTGGCCGATCCCTCGGTGGTGCAGGACCTGATCGACAACCGGATGAATCGCGGCTGAACGACCGAGAAATTCTTGCCTCCGGCGGAGGTATTTGGGCCAAAATGAAGCGGACTCCCTTCATTTTGGTGCAAATACCTCGGGGTCCGGGGCAGCGCCCCGGCTTGCCGGCCCGGCGCGGCGATTTTGCGTGACATGCACGGCTTTTCTCCTCATTGACGTTAGCGTATAACGCCGCAAATGACTGCCCCAAGGGAAACCGACCGGGGCGGCGGGACATTGACTGCGAACAGGCCGAGGACACAGATGACCAAAGAGACCTCTCACGAAAGCGACGTGAGCTTCATTCGCGCACTTGCAGAACTGTTGCGGGCAAATGACCTGACCGAATTGCAGGTCAAGCGCGACTACGGCGAGAATGACAGCCTCAATGTCCGCGTGAGCCGGCAGACCCAGATCATCAGCCAGGTTTCGGCCCCGACCCAGACGGTTGCGGCCATCGGCTCCGTCGCCGCCCCGGTCGCGCAGGCCAGTGCCGATCCGGCCAGCCATCCCGGCGCCGTGACCTCGCCCATGGTGGGCACCGTCTACCTGCAGGCCGAGCCCGGCAACCCGCCCTTTGTCTCGGTTGGCCAGACCGTCAGCGAGGGCGATACCCTGCTGATCATCGAGGCCATGAAGACCATGAACCAGATCCCCGCACCCCGTTCGGGCACTGTCAAACGCATCGTCGTCAGCGACGGCGCGCCGGTCGAATATGGCGCTCCCCTGATGATCATCGAATAGGGGCCCGGCCCGATGTTCGAGAAAATCCTGATCGCCAACCGCGGCGAGATCGCGCTGCGGGTCATTCGCGCGGCCCGCGAAATGGGCATCCGCACTGTTGCCGTGCATTCGACCGCCGATTCCGACGCCATGCATGTGCGCATGGCTGACGAGGCGGTCTGCATCGGGCCGCCGCCCTCGTCCGCGAGCTATCTCAGCTTTCCGGCCATCATCTCGGCCTGCGAGATCACCGGCGCCCAGGCGATCCATCCCGGCTATGGCTTCCTGTCGGAAAACGCCGCCTTCGTGCAGGCGGTCGAGGATCACGGCATCACCTTCATCGGCCCCACCGCCGAGCATATCCGGATCATGGGCGACAAGATCACCGCCAAGGAGACCGCCAAGCGCCTGGGCATCCCGGTCGTTCCCGGCTCGGAAGGCGGCGTGTCGAGCATTGCCGACGCCCGGCGCATCTGCGCCGAGATCGGCTACCCGGTGATCATCAAGGCGACCGCCGGCGGCGGCGGGCGCGGCATGAAGGTGGCCCGCTCCGAGAAAGAGCTGGAAAACGCCCTGTCTACCGCGCGTTCCGAGGCCAAGGCCGCCTTTGGCAATGACGAGGTCTATATCGAGAAATACCTGACCACGCCGCGCCATATCGAGATCCAGGTCTTTGGCGACGGCAAGGGCAAGGCGGTGCATCTGGGCGAGCGCGACTGTTCGCTGCAGCGCCGCCACCAGAAGGTGTTCGAGGAGGCCCCCGGCCCCGCCATCAGCGCCGAAGAGCGGGCCCATATCGGCGCGGTCTGCGCCAATGCGGTTGCCAGCATCAACTATATCGGCGCCGGCACCATCGAGTTTCTCTACGAAAACGGCGAGTTCTACTTCATCGAGATGAACACCCGCCTGCAGGTCGAGCATCCGGTGACCGAGGCGATCTTCGGCGTCGACCTGGTGCGCGAACAGATCCGGGTGGCCGAAGGGCTGCCCATGTCCTTCGGGCAGGAGGATCTGGTCATCAACGGCCATGCCATCGAGGTGCGGATCAACGCCGAAAAGCTGCCCAGCTTCTCGCCCTGCCCCGGCCGCATCACCCAGTATCACGCGCCGGGCGGCCTGGGCGTGCGGATGGATTCCGCCCTCTATGACGGCTACCGGATCCCGCCCTATTACGACAGCCTGATCGGCAAGCTGATCGTGCATGGCCGCGACCGGCCCGAGGCGCTGGCCCGGCTGGCGCGCGCGCTGAGCGAGTTGATCGTCGACGGGGTCGATACCACGATTCCGCTGTTCCACCGGCTGCTGGAGGAAGAGGCGATCAAGACCGGCGAATACAACATCCACTGGCTCGAACGCTGGCTGGAAGAGGCCTATTCGTAGGCCTGGCCCGATGGCCGATGACACGCTGACCATCGAGTTGCTGCTGAAGGCCTACAGCACCGGCATCTTTCCGATGTCCGAAAGCCGCACCGATGGCGCGCTGTTCTGGGTCGATCCCAAGCGGCGCGGCGTCATGCCGCTGGACGGTTTCCACATCTCGCGCACGCTGGCCAAACGCATCCGCGGCGGCCAGTTCACCATCACGGTCGACCACGCCTTTGAACAGGTGGTGGACCGCTGCGCCGACCGCCACGAGACCTGGATCAACGGCACCCTGCACCGGCTTTACCTGCAATTGCACGCCCAAGGCCACGCCCATTCCGTCGAGGCCTGGCAGGAGGGCGCGCTGGTCGGCGGAGCCTTCGGCATCGCCATCGGCGGGGCGTTTTTCGGCGAGAGCATGTTTTCGACCCGCACCGATGCCTCCAAGGTCGCGACGGCCTATCTGGTGGACCACCTGCGGCAGGGGGGATTCGTGCTGCTGGACACCCAGTTCCTGACGCCGCATCTGGCCAGCCTCGGCGGCATCGAGATTTCTCGGGCGCGCTATCGTTCGGAGCTGGCGGTGGCCATCGCGGTTGCGGCGGATTTCAACCGGCAAGGCGTGGTGCCCGACGGCTATTCGCTGCTGCAGCGCAGCATCCAGACATCATAGCGGGCATGATCGAGCGCGTTGAGCGCCGGGGCGGACGCGATCATCCATCCCTGAAAGATCGGTTCCGGATTATCCTGATAGAACAGGCTCATGAGCCCGATGGCGTCGCCGGTCGGGTTATCGATCGGATAGCGGCATTCGGCGAAGCGGACGGTCAGGTGATCGATGACCCTTTCGCTGCCGGGGGCCATCTCGAGGTCGGTGACGGCACCGGTGATCTTGTCGAGCACCCGCAGCACCCCGATGCTGCCATTGGCAAAGCCGGTCACCGGCCCGACAATGCCGCTGATGATCTCGTCAACCTCGGATGGCACCGCCGGGTCGATCGGCGTGGTCACGATCTCTTGCGCGCCGGCCGCGCCCGCCAGGCAAAGACCGGCGAAAACCGCAGCGCGCAGGCTCATTCGCCGTTGCCTCCGGACACGAATTTCAGCAGCAACGACACGATGCTGACAGCGCCCTGGGTGTCGATGATGGCCGCCCCGTCCGGCAGCACGTCAAACGAGCCGCCGGGCATGATTTCGACAAAGCTGCCGCCCAGCAGCCCCTCGCTGGCGATCACGGCGCTGCTGTCATCGGGGATCTCGACATCCGAATCGATGCTCAGAACGGTTTCGGCCCGGAAGGTCTGGGTATCCAGGCGCAGATCGGTGACCGTGCCGACCTTGACGCCGGCCAGCCGCACATCGGTTCCCACCAGCACGCCCTCGGCGGAGCGGAAACTGGCGGTCAGGTCGTAGCTTTCGCCGCCGCGGCTGAACCCGGTGACCTGCCCGGCAAATACCAGAAAGCCAGCAGCAACCGCGACGACAGCCGCCCCGGTCAGAACCTCCGTTACACTTTCACGCATCAGATTGCCCTTATTCGGGGGACCATGCCTCGTAGTCGGGCCGCCGCTCCGCCGGCGCGATGCGCCGGATCGACGTGGCGGGCGCATAGGCCATTGCGGTGCCGGTCAGGTTTTCGACATGCGGCTTTTCCCACGGCTTGCGGGCGAGCGGTGCCTCCGTCGGCGCCTTGTCCCAGGTGCGGTGCAGCCAGCCGTGCCAATCGGGCGAAACCCGGCTGCCCTCGATCTCGCCGTTATAGATCACCCAGCGGCGGGCATCGTTGGCGGTGCGGTAATAGACGTTGCCGTCGGCGTCCTGGCCGACCTTGACGCCCTTGCGCCAGGTGTAGAACTGGGTGTTCAGGGTCTGCCCGTCCCACCATGTCAGAAGTCGCTTGATCCTGGTCCAAAGGCCCATCGAAACCCTCCGCAAATGCTGTTCTCTCTTGCACCAGCGCGGCGCAAAGGTCCAGTGCCACGACGCCGCGCTGGCGCCTGCGGCGCTCCATTGCCGCTATTTCGCGAGATTTGCGCCGATGTCGGTCCGCAGCGTGGCAAACCGTGCCGCCTGCGCCCGCCAGAACGCCAGATGGCCACCGGCCTCCAGACGCCGGGTCGCCGCTTCGCCTATGCTTTTGACCATCGCCGCGCGGCTGCCCATATGCGCCAGAACCTGCGCCACCGTGTCGAGCAGCGCGGCGTCGGCCGGCAGGCCATAGGTCCGGGCCAGCAGGCGCAACCGGCGGCAGCCGGCGGCAAGGTCGGCTTGCGCTGCCGCGGCCATGTCGTCCCCCGAGCCAAGGGGTGCCATCCACCAGGCCAGATAGGCCAGGTCCCACAGCCGTCTGCCGGGCGCCGCCAGATCGAAGTCGATGACCGCGACCGGGGCGCCGTCACGAAACACCATGTTGTAGGGGGCGAAATCGTTGTGGCAGACCGCCTCGGCGCTGGCGGCCAAAGCGCTGCCCGCCGTTGCATCGTGGAACGCGCGCAGCAGGCGCGCCGCCGCGACCAGCGTCTTGTCGTCGGTCCACATGTCAGGGGGGAAGGCGGTGTCGCCGTCCAGCCATTGCAGCGTGTCGCGCCCCTGCTCGTCGATGCCCAGGAAACGCGGTGCGGCGGCAAACCCCGCCGTTTCAAGGTGTTGCAGCAAGGCGCGCATGTCGGGCGAATGCGGGCCCGCCGGGCGGCGGACCGTGTCGCCGACCCGCACCGCCCCGCTGGTGACGTTGCCTCCGGTCAGCGGCAGTTCGTCGCTCATCCGGGCAGCCGCGCCGTTACCTCGATCTCGATCTTCATTTCCGGCTCCTGCAACCCGGCGACGATCATGGTCGCGGCGGGCAGCGCCTTGGCGAAGGCGGCAGCGGTCAGCGGCCAGCACGGCGGCCAGTCTGCCTTGTCGGGCAGGATGTAACGCACGCGCACCACGTCATCGAGGCTGGCGCCCGCCTCGGCCAATGCCCGCGCGATGGTGCCCAGCGCGTTGCGGCACTGTTCGGCCACGCCCGCCGGCATGGTCATGGTCGCGTAGTCATAACCCGTGGTGCCCGCGACAAAGACCCAGCCATCCGCGATGATCGCGCGGCTGTAGCCGATGCGGGACTCGAAGGGGGATCCGGTCGAGATGCGCCGCGAGGTCATGTCAGCCTGCCGAGGCGGTCGCGCCCTTCTTGACCGCGTCGGCATGGATCATCAGCGGCTTGCCGCCCGTGCCGACCGCCTCCTCGTTGACGACCACTTCGGTGACGCTGTCCATGCCGGGCAGGTCGAACATGGTGTCGAGCAGGATGTCTTCCATGATCGAGCGCAGGCCGCGCGCGCCGGTCTTGCGCTCGATGGCGCGCTTGGCGATGGCGGCGAGCGCATCCTCGGTGAAGGTCAGCTTGGTATCCTCGATCTCGAACAGGCGCTGGTACTGCTTGACCAGAGCGTTCTTGGGCTCGGTCAGGATGGTGATCAGCGCCGCCTCGTCGAGGTCTTCAAGCGTGGCCAGCACCGGCAGGCGGCCGACGAATTCGGGGATCAGCCCGAACTTGAGCAGGTCTTCGGGCTCAAGCTCCTTGAACACCTCGCCGACATTGCGGTCCTCGACATCGCGCACCACGGCGTTGAAGCCCATGCCCGAGCCCTTGCTGCGCCGGGCGATGATCTTTTCCAGCCCCGAAAAGGCGCCACCGCAGATGAACAGGATGTTGGTGGTGTCCACTTGCAGGAATTCCTGCTGCGGATGCTTGCGCCCGCCCTGCGGCGGCACCGAAGCGACGGTGCCTTCCATGATCTTCAGCAACGCCTGCTGGACCCCCTCGCCCGAGACATCGCGGGTGATCGAGGGATTGTCGGACTTGCGGGTGATCTTGTCGACCTCGTCGATATAGACGATGCCGCGCTGGGCTTTCTCGACGTTGTATTCGCTGGCCTGCAACAGCTTGAGGATGATGTTCTCGACATCCTCGCCGACATAGCCGGCCTCGGTCAGGGTGGTGGCATCGGCCATGGTGAAGGGCACGTCAAGGATGCGCGCCAGCGTCTGCGCCAGCAGCGTCTTGCCGCAGCCGGTGGGCCCGATCAGCAGGATGTTGGACTTGGCCAGCTCGATATCGGCGGCCTTGGCCGCGTGATTGAGCCGCTTGTAATGGTTGTGGACCGCGACCGAGAGCACGCGCTTGGCATGGACCTGGCCGATCACGTAGTCGTCCAGCACGTCGCAGATCTCGCGCGGGGTCGGCACGCCATCGGCGGATTTGAGGCCGCTGGTCTTGGTCTCCTCGCGGATGATGTCCATGCACAATTCGACGCATTCATCACAGATGAACACGGTTGGTCCGGCGATGAGCTTGCGCACTTCGTGCTGGCTCTTGCCGCAGAAGCTGCAATAGAGCGTGTTCTTGCTGTCGCCGGTCGTGCTCGCCATCCGTTACCCCTTGGCCCTTGGCCCTGATTTGCCCCGGGGGGCGCCCGTCGCCCAAAGAGTAGGGCAGCCCGCCGGGGTCCACAACGCCTATTTGGCGCCTATTTGGCGCCGCCGTTAGTCCGCCTTTTCATCCGCCTTGTCGCGGTTGGTGACGATTTCGTCAATCAAACCCCAGTCCTTGGCCTCCTGCGGCGACATGAAATTGTCGCGCTCCAGCGCCGCTTCGACCTTTTTCAGCGTCTGCCCGGAATGGGTGACGTAGATCTCGTTCAGGCGGTTCTTGAGCTTTTGCGTCTCGGCGGCGTGGATCATGATATCGGTCGCCTGCCCCTGATAGCCACCCGACGGCTGGTGCACCATGATGCGGCTGTTGGGCAGCGAAAACCGCATCCCCGGCTCGCCCGCCGTCAGCAGCAAGGAGCCCATCGAGGCCGCCTGCCCGATCACCAGGGTCGAGACCTTGGGGCGGATATATTGCATCGTATCGTAGATCGACAGGCCCGAAGTCACCACGCCGCCGGGGCTGTTGATGTACATCGAGATCTCTTTCTTGGGGTTTTCGGCCTCAAGATGCAGCAGTTGCGCCACGATGAGCTGGCTCATTCCGTCATGCACGGGGCCGGACAAAAAGATGATCCGCTCCTTCAGGAGGCGCGAAAAGATGTCATAGGCCCTTTCGCCACGGCTGGTCTGCTCGACCACCATCGGCACAAGATTCATATAGGTTTCAACGGGATCATTCATATCTTTGCGCCTTCTTTCAGGGTCGGACCATCAGTAGTTCAAATGTCCTGAGAGAGTCTTAGTGGTGCGGCGCAGAGGCTTCAAGGGCGGGTCGCGTCGGCTTGGGCCTGCGCGCGCTGCCGCTCGGCGCGCCGCGCGACCACGAGGTCGAACGCGGCGCCGAGCAAAACCAGGTAGGCCGAGAGGTAAAACCAGACCAGCATCGCGACCACGGTGCCGATCGAGCCGTAGATCTGGTTGTAATGCCCGAAATTGGACAGGTAGAGCGACAGCACCGCCGAGGCGCCGCACCATGCCAGCACCACCAGCACCGAGCCGGGGCTGATCCAGCGCCACCGATGCCCGCCGCCCGTGGGCCCGAGCCGGTAGAGCAGCCCGATCCCCACCAGCATGACACCGAAGACGGCGATCCACCGGACCAGCTGCAAGGCCAGCCCCGTCGCCGCCCCCAGCGGCACGAAGGCCAGCACGATCGGCGCCACCACCACCAGCAACAGCGCCACGACCGCCACCGCGATCAGGGCCAGGGTCAGCCCCATGGCCACCAGCAGATGCCGGTAATTGCGCCGCTGCGGGCGGCCCTGCACCACGTTCAGCCCGGTGATCAGCGCCGAAACCCCGGCCCGCGCCGACCAGAGCGCCACCAGCGTCGACAGCACCGTGGCCCAGGTCAGGCGCCCGCTCTGGGCACCCAGCAGCGCATGGATCTGGCCGCTCAGCAGCTCATAGGCCGCGGCGGGCATCAGGTCGCGCAGCAGCGCCAGTTGCTCTTCCATCACCGTGGGATCGGCCAGCAGCCCGAACACCGCGATCAGCGCCGCAATGCCGGGGAAAATCGCAAACATGCCGTAGAAGGCCACGCCCGCGGCGGTGAGGCCGAGGTTCTCGCTTTCGACCTCCGAGACGGCGCGGCGCAGGGCCGAGACGTAGCGGGTCGCACGTTCCAAGACGGACTCGGTCATGGGCGTTGATTAGCACCGCGCCACGGCCTTGGCCATTGTGCCGGGAACCGGCGGCGGGCCATCGAAACCGGCAATGGCGCCGGCCAATGCGGTTCAGCGCCGGGGGGGCGCTGGATGTTAGCGGTAGCGTTGGCTATTGCAGCCCCTCCCTGCTTACCTATGATCGGGCCATGACCCAAGCTGTGCCCAGCCTGCTTCTTGATTCTGACCTGGTCCGGGAAATTGCCGAGGGCATGCTCTCCGATCCCTTCGCGACTTTGGGGCCGCACAAGCGCGGCCGGATGCGCTGGGTCACGGCCTTCGATCCGGCAGCCGACACGCTGGCGGCGGTTGTGGGCGACACCGCCCACCCGCTGCAAGCCATGGGCCAGGGCGTGTTCTGCGGGCCGGTCAGCGGCACCCGGCCCTACCGTCTGCGCGGCCAGAGCGCCGGGGGCAGCTGGGACTATGACGATGCCTATCGCTTCGGCCCGGTGCTGACCGATCTGGACGAATACCTTCTGGGCGAAGGCACCCATCTGCGGCTCTGGGAAGCGCTCGGCGCCCATGTGATGACCCATGACGGCGTCGCGGGCACCAATTTCGCCGTCTGGGCGCCCAATGCCCGCCAGGTCGCGGTGGTGGGGGATTTCAACGCCTGGGATGGCCGCCGCCACGCGATGCGCCGGCGCGGCGGCACCGGCGTCTGGGAGATCTTTGTCCCCGGCGCCGGCGAGGGGCAGGCCTACAAGTACCAGATCACCGAACGCTCGGGCGCCCAGGCGCTCAAGGCCGATCCGGTCGGCTTCGGCTCGCAGCACCCGCCCGAGACCGCCAGCGTGATCCGCGACATAACCGGCTATGGCTGGCATGACGGCGCCTGGATGGGCGCGCGCCGGCAGGCCAATGTCCGCACCGCGCCGATCTCGGTCTACGAGGTGCATCTGGGCTCGTGGAAACGCCGGCATGACCAGAACGGCCGGCCGCTGTCCTACAAGGAAGCGGCGCGCGAGCTGGTCGCCTATGCCGCCGATCTGGGTTTCACCCATATCGAGCTGATGCCGGTCTCCGAGCATCCCTTTGACGGGTCCTGGGGCTATCAGCCGGTCGGGCTTTATGCGCCGACGATCCGCTTCGGCCCGCCGCACGAGTTCCGCGACCTAGTCGATGCCGCCCATCAGGCCGGACTTGGCGTGCTGCTGGACTGGGTGCCGGGGCACTTTCCTTCGGATGCGCACGGGCTGGCGCGCTTTGACGGCACCGCGCTTTATGAGCATCAGGACCCGCGCGAGGGCTTTCATCAGGACTGGAATACCCTGATCTACAATTTTGGCCGCGCCGAAGTGGCCAATTTCCTGATAGCCAACGCCTTGTATTGGCTGGAGGAATACCATATCGACGGGCTCAGGGTCGATGCCGTCGCCTCGATGCTCTACCGCGACTATTCGCGGCGCGAGGGCGAGTGGATCCCCAACCGCGACGGCGGCCGCGAGAATTACGAGGCCATCGGCCTGATGCAGCGGATGAATACCGCGGCCTACGGCGCCCATCCCGACGTGATGACGGTGGCCGAGGAATCGACCTCGTTTCCCAAGGTCTCGGCCCCGGTCGACGCCGGCGGGCTCGGCTTCGGCTTCAAGTGGAACATGGGCTGGATGAACGATACGCTGAGCTACATGCAGCGCGACCCGATCTATCGCAGCCATCACCACAACCAGCTGACATTCGGGCTGCATTACGCGTTTTCGGAAAATTTCGTGCTGCCGATCAGCCATGACGAGGTGGTGCACGGCAAGGGCTCGATGCTGTCCAAGATGCCGGGCAACGACTGGGAGAAATTCGCCAACCTGCGCGCCTATTACGGCTTCATGTGGGGGCATCCGGGCAAGAAGCTG
This sequence comes from Pseudomonadota bacterium, assembly GCA_963205075.1. Lineage (GTDB taxonomy): Bacteria > Pseudomonadota > Alphaproteobacteria > Rhodobacterales > Rhodobacteraceae > KLAP22. The sequence continues at coordinate 28,024 of CAUJIU010000099.1, forward strand.
TTGTTCATGGGCTGCGAATTCGCCCAGCGCGGCGAGTGGGATCATGCCGCCGAGCTGGACTGGATGGCCGCCGCCCACCCTGCCCATGCCGGGGTGCAGGCGCTGGTGCGCGACCTCAACCGGGCCTATCGCGACCTGCCGGCGCTGCATGTGCGCGATTGCGAGGCGTCGGGATTCGAGTGGATCGACGGCGGCAATGCCAGCCAGTCGATCCTGAGCTTCATCCGCCACGGCGAGGCGGGCGACGACCCGGTGGTGGTCGTCTGCAACTTCACCCCGATGGAGCGGCCCGATCTCAGGGTCGGCGTTCCGGCGCCCGGGCACTGGTCCGAGGTCATCAACACCGATGCCGCCGCCTATGGCGGCTCCAACCGGGGCAATCTGGGCGGTCTCGACGCCGAGCCCGTCGCCCATCAGGGGCAGCCCGCCTCGATCCGCATCACCTTGCCGCCGCTCGCGACGCTCATGTTCCGGGCCAGACAGTCCTGAGGAGACAGACCATGCCGCAGAACCGCAGACTGACCAGCAGATCCATGGCCTTCGTGCTTGCCGGCGGGCGCGGCAGCCGATTGCAGGAACTGACCGACCGGCGGGTCAAGCCGGCGGTGTTCTTCGGCGGCAAGGCGCGGATCATCGATTTCGCGCTGTCCAACGCGCTCAATTCCGGCATCCGCAAGATCTCGGTCGCCACCCAGTACAAGGCGCATTCGCTGATCCGGCACTGTCAGCGCGGCTGGAACTTCTTCCGCGCCGAGCGCAACGAATTCCTCGATATCCTGCCCGCCTCGCAGCGCGGCGGCGACGAGGCCTGGTATCGCGGCACCGCCGATGCGGTGACCCAGAACATCGACATTGTCGACAGCTACGGCGTTGATTACATTATCATCCTTGCGGGCGACCATATCTACAAGATGGATTACGAGGTCATGCTGCGCCAGCATGTCGAGACCAAGGCCGACGTGACCATCGGCTGCCTGACGGTGCCGCGCAAGGAGGCCACGGCCTTCGGGGTCATGGCCACCGATGCGGCGGGCAACATCACCTCGTTTCTGGAAAAGCCCAAGGACCCGCCGGGCATGCCCGATGACCCGGCATCGGCGCTGGCCTCGATGGGCATCTATGTCTTCAACTGGAAGTTCCTGCGCGACCTGCTGTTGCGCGACGCGGAGAACCCCGAGTCGAGCCACGATTTCGGCAACGACCTGATCCCCGAGATCGTCAGGAACGGCAAGGCGATGGCGCATCGCTTCGACACCTCCTGCGTGCGCAGCCCCGACGCGCCCGCCTACTGGAAGGACGTGGGCACGGTCGATGCCTTCTGGCAGGCCAATATCGACCTGACCGACTTCACCCCCGAGTTGAACCTCTGGGACCGCGAATGGCCGATCTGGACCTATTCCGAAAGCGTGCCGCCCGCCAAGTTCATCCATGACGAGGCCGACCGGCGCGGCATCGCCATTTCCTCGATGGTGTCGGGCGGTTGCGTCATTTCCGGGACCGAGGTGCGCAATTCGCTCCTGTTCACCGAGGTGCACACCAATTCCTATGCCGTGCTCGACCATGCGGTGGTGCTGCCTTACGTGACCGTCAGCCGCAAGGCGCGGCTGCGCAAGGTGGTGATCGACCGCGGCGTGGTGATCCCCGAAGGCATGGTGGTGGGCGAGGATCCCGACGAGGATCGCAAGTTCTTCCGCGTCACCGAAAAGGGCACGACGCTGATCACCCAGACCATGGTCAACGCCTGGACCGCCGCCAGATGACGCAGGTGCTGTCCATCGCCTCCGAATGCGCGCCGCTGGTCAAGACCGGCGGGCTGGCGGATGTGGTGGGCGCGCTGCCTTCGGCGCTGGCCGGGCAAGGCGTTGCCATGCGGGTGCTGCTGCCGGGCTACCCGGCGGTGATGGCGGCCATGGGCAAGGCAAAGCCGGTTCTGGAGGAACCCGACCTGTTCGGCGGACCGGCCCGCGTGCTGGCCGGGGCGGCGCATGGGCTTGACCTTCTGGTGCTGGACGCGCCGCATCTGTTCGACCGCGCGGGGTCGATCTATCTTGGCCCCGATGGCAAGGACTGGCCCGACAACCCCGAGCGCTTTGCGGCGCTGAGCTGGATCGCGGCGCGGATCGGGGCGGGCGGGGTCGATGGCTGGGCGCCCGCGGTGCTGCATTGCCATGACTGGCAGGCGGCGCTGGTGCCCGAATACCTGCATGCCATGGGCGCCTCGGGGCGGATCGGCACGGTGCTGACCATCCACAACATCGCCTTTCACGGGCTGGCCGATCCGGCCAGGCTCAAGTCCCTGCGCCTGAACCCGCACCGCTACACCCGCGAGGGGTTCGAGTTCTGGGGCCGGATCTCGGCGCTCAAGGCCGGGCTGCTGGGTGCGGACCGGCTGACGACCGTTTCCCCGACCTATGCCGCCGAACTGATGACCGACGCCTTCGGCATGGGGCTCGACGGCGTCATGCGCCTGCGCCAGGGCGCGCTGTCGGGCATCCTCAACGGCATCGACGCGCAGGCCTGGAACCCCGCCACCGACCCGGCCATCACCCCCTACAAGACCGCCAGGGGCAAGGCCGCCAACAAGGCCGCGCTGCGCGCCGAGATGGGGCTGCCCGAGGCCGAGGGGCCGCTATGCGTGGTGGTCTCCAGGCTGACCGAGCAGAAGGGGCTGGACCTGTTGCTGCGGGCGCTGCCGGCGCTGCTGGACCGTGGCGGCCAGCTTGCGCTTCTGGGATCGGGCGACGCCGCGCTCGAGACCGCGTTCCGAAGCGCGGCCGGCAACGCCAATGTCGCGGTGCGCATCGGCTATGACGAGGCGCTGTCGCACCGCATGATCGCCGGGGGCGACGCCATCCTGGTCCCCTCGCGGTTCGAGCCCTGCGGCCTGACCCAGCTTTACGGGCTGCGTTACGGCACCATCCCGGTGGTGGCGCTGACCGGCGGGCTGGCCGACACGGTCATCAACGCCTCGCATGCCGCCATGTCGGCCAGGGTAGCGACCGGCATCCAGTTCAGCCCGGTGACGGTCGAGGCGCTGTCGGCGGCGCTGATCCGGCTCTGCGCGCTCTACGCCAACCCGGCGGACTGGGCGATGCTGCAACGCAACGCCATGCGGCAGGAGGTGGGCTGGGGCGCCTCGGCCGCCGCCTATGCGGCGCTCTATCAGGACCTGCTGGCCAGCAAATGAGCTTTCCCATCGCCATCAGCGCCGGGCGCCCCTTTCCCATGGGCGCAACCTTCGACGGCGAGGGCGTCAACTTCGCCGTCTTCTCGCAGCATGCGACCCGGATGACGCTGTGCCTGTTCGATGCCAACGGGCAAGAGACGCTGCTGATCGTCCTGCCCGAGCGCATGGGCGATGTCTGGCATTGTCACATCGCCGGGCTGATGCCGGGGCAGGCCTATGGCTTTCGCGCCCACGGGCCCTACCAGCCGGAAGACGGGCACCGCTTCAACCCGCACAAGCTGCTGCTCGACCCCTATGCCAAGCGCCTCTCGGGCCATCCGGTCTGGAACCCGGCGCTGTTCGGCTACGACGTGACCTCCGGGCACGCCGACCTGAGCATGGATACGAGCGACTCGGCGCCCTTTGCGCCCAAGTCCATCGTCACCGATCCGGCCTTCGGCTGGGGCGCCGACCGGGCACCGCAGCGCCCGATGTCCGATACCGTCTTCTACGAGGCGCATGTCAAGGGCCTGACCGCCCGGCGCCGCGACGTGGAGCATCCCGGCACCTTCCTTGCCGCCAGCGCCGATCCGGTGATCGAGCATCTGACGCGGCTGGGCGTGACCGCGATCGAGCTGTTGCCGGTTCAGGCCTCGATCACCGAAAGCCACCTGATCGACCAGGGCCTGACCAACTACTGGGGCTACATGACCGCGGGCTTCTTCGCCCCCGATCCGCGCTTCATGCTGGGCAACGACGTGGCCGAGTTCCAGCAGATGGTGGCGCGCTTTCATGCCGCCGGGATCGAGGTCATCCTCGACGTGGTCTACAACCATACCGGCGAGGGCCACCAGCTTGGCCCGACTCTCAGCTTTCGCGGGCTGGACAATGCCAGCTACTACCGGCTGGCCGAGAACCGCCGCCACTACATCGACCATACCGGCACCGGCAACACGCTGAACCTCGATCATCCGATGGTGCTGCGCATGGTCATGGACAGCCTGCGCTACTGGGTCGAGGTGATGCATGTCGACGGCTTCCGCTTTGACCTGTGCTCGACCCTGGGCCGCACCGGCGCCGGCTTTGACCGCGACGCGGCGTTCTTTCAGGCGATCCGGCAGGACCCGGCCCTGTCGCGGGTCAAGCTGATTGCCGAGCCCTGGGATATCGGGCCCGGCGGCTATCAGCTTGGCGCCTATCCGCCGCCCTTTGCCGAGTGGAACGACAAGTACCGCGATCAGGTGCGGCGGGTCTGGCGCGGCGATGCCGGGATGATGCGCAAGCTGGCGATCCGGGTGGCCGGCAGCGCGCTGCGCTTTGATCATTCGGGCCGCCCGGCCACCAGTTCGGTCAACTTCCTGACCGCGCATGACGGGTTCACCCTTTCGGATCTGGTCAGCTACAACGACAAGCACAACGAGGCCAACGGCGAGGGCAACCGCGACGGCCATTCCAACAACCATTCCGACAATTGCGGCATCGAGGGCCCGACCGAGGATGCCGCCATCCTTGCCCGCCGCGCCCAGCGCCGGCGCAACCTGATGACCACGCTGATGTTCAGCCAGGGCACGCCGCTGGTGCTGGGCGGCGACGAGATCGGCAATTCGCAGGGCGGCAACAACAACGCCTATTGCCAGGACAACCCGACCGGCTGGATCGACTGGGACGCCGCCGACCAGGGGTTTCTCGAATTCACCCGCCGGGTGATCGCCTTTCGCAAGGCCAATCCGATCCTGCGCCAGACCCGGTTCCTGCATGCGCGCAGCCGCGCCGTGGATGGTGTGCCCGACCTGTTCTGGCGCCGCGCCGACGGCACCCCGCTCTCGGAGGCCGACTGGACCGACCGGGCGCTGCGCCTGCTGGCGGTCGAGATGCGGATGGCCTCGGGCACGCCCGAATTTCAGAAACCCGAAGGCGCGGCATTTGTTGTATTCAACACCGGGCCCTCAGCCATGGTATCCTTGCCTGAACCACCGGCGGGCCAGCACTGGATCTGCGAGATCGACACCGCCCGCCCCGACGCCGCTCCACGCCCGGTCCGCGACCGGGCAAGAATCCAGGCCGAGGCCATCATGGCCTTTGCCCTAGACACCAGCCGGGCCTGACGCCTCGAGGGAAAACGCCAATGATCAAGATGCACGACGTTCATACCCAGCCGATCGACGGACAGAAGCCCGGCACCAGCGGCCTGCGCAAGAAGACCAAGATCTTCATGGGCCCGCATTATCTGGAAAACTACATCCAGTGCATCTTTGACGGCATCGGCGGGATCGAGGGCAAGACGCTGGTTCTGGGCGGCGACGGGCGCTACTTCAACGACCGCGCCGCGCAGGTGATCCTGCGGATGGCGGCGGCCAACGGCGCCGCGCGGGTGATCGTCGGGCAGAACGCCCTGCTGTCGACCCCCGCCGCCTCGCACCTGATCCGCAGCCATGAAACCGATGGCGGGCTGATCATGTCGGCCAGCCACAATCCCGGCGGCCCGAACGAGGACTTCGGCGTCAAGTACAACACGCCCAATGGCGGCCCCGCCCCGGAGCCGGTCACCGACCGGATCTTTCACCTCACCAGGACGATCAACAGGTATCATATCTGCGAAACCGCCGATCTCGATCTGGGCACATTGGGCGAGTCCCGTCTGGGCGAGATGGTCGTCCAGGTTGTCGACCCGGTCGCGGACTATGCCGCGCTGATGGAAAGCCTGTTTGACTTCAAGGCCATATCGGACCTGTTCGCCTCCGGCTTTCGCATGCGTTTCGATGCCATGCATGCCGTGACCGGACCCTACGCCACGGAAATCCTCGAGCGCCGCCTTGGCGCGCCGCCGGGCACTGTCGTCAACGGCACGCCCTTGCCCGACTTCGGCGGCGGCCATCCCGACCCCAACCCGATCTGGGCGGCTGACCTGATGGCGACCATGTTCGCCCAGGACGCCCCCGATTTCGGGGCCGCCAGCGACGGCGACGGCGACCGCAACATGATCGTCGGGCGCGGGCTCTACGTCACCCCGTCCGACAGCCTGGCCCTGCTCGCGGCCAAGGCGCATCTGGCGCCGGGCTATGCCGATGGCCTGAGCGGCGTCGCCCGCTCGATGCCCACATCGGCCGCGGTGGACCGGGTCGCCGAGGCGCTGGGCATTCCCTGCTACGAGACGCCCACCGGCTGGAAGTTCTTCGGCAACCTGCTCGATGCCGGCTGCGCCGCGCTCTGCGGCGAGGAAAGCGCCGGGACCGGCTCCGATCACGTGCGCGAAAAGGACGGGCTCTGGGCGGTGCTCCTGTGGCTCAATATCCTGGCGGTCGAGCGGCGCCCGGTAGCCGAGCTGATGGCCGAACACTGGGCCACCTACGGGCGCAACTACTACTCGCGCCATGACTACGAGGGCGTGGACAGCGACCGCGCCGCGACGCTGATGTCGGACCTGCGCGGGCAGCTTCCCGATCTGGTCGGCACCACGGTCGCGGGGCTGTCGGTGACCAGCGCCGACGAGTTTGCCTATGACGATCCGGTCGACGGGTCGCGCACCGAGGCGCAGGGCATCCGCATCGGCTTTGCGGGCGGCGCGCGCGCGGTGTTCCGGCTTTCGGGCACCGGAACCGCCGGCGCGACGCTGCGGGTCTATCTCGAACGGCTGGTGACCGAGCCCGGCCAGTTGCATCAGGACGCGCAGGCGGCGCTGGCGCCGATCATCGCCGCTGCCGGCGCTTTGGCGCAGATCAAGCGGATAACCGGGCGCACCGCCCCCGATGTCATTACCTGATATCGGGCCGGCTGAAAGCAATTAGTTAATCACTCCAAGTTCTTATAGGGCTTGAGCGGCGCGCCGACCTGGCCTAGCGTCATGCAATTGCATTTGATTACCAGTTCCGGACGGCCCGATTATCCCATGGCGCCCACTCAGACACCCATCTGGCGAGAGATCGCCGAAGACATTCGCAACGAGATCGCGCTTGGCCGCTATGGCCCGCATGAAAAGCTGCCCACCGAAACCCAGCTGGCCGGCCGGTTCGGCGTCAACCGCCATACGGTGCGGCGCGCCATCGCCGAACTGACCCGGCAACGGATCCTGCATCCCCGGCGCGGCGTCGGGGTCTTCGTGCTCGACCGGACCGGGTGCCAGGCGCCGGGCGGACATGTCAAGCACCGGCTCAACATCTGGCAGAGGTCCGGCATCCTGGAAACCGAGCGCCTCGCGACCATCACCCGCGGCGCCGACCCGCAGGAGGCGGCGAGCCTCGATCTGGAGGTCGGCGGGCCGGTCCTGGTGCATGACGGCATCTGCCGGTTCCAGGGCATGCCGGCGATGCTGTTTCGCAAGGTGATCGCGCCGCTGCCGGGGCTGGCCGAAGCGCTGGCGACCTGCCGGTCGGTGGCCGAAGCGCTGGCCGCCTGCGGCATGGACCAGACCAGCCGGACCGCGGTCCGCATCTCGGCGGTGGCCGCCAACGCCACCCAGGCGTTGCACCTGCGCATCAACGAGGGCGACCCGCTTGTCACCACCAGCTGGATCGACATCGACCCGGACCTGCGGCCGGCAGTCCTCGGCACCACCTGCCATGTCGGCGAGCGGATCGAGCTGGACCTGTCGCCCGCGCTCTAGTCCGGCGCGCCGATGGTCAGCGCCACCGGCTCCAGCCCGTCGACACTGCCTGCCAGCCGGTCGCCCGCGACCACCGCGCCGACCCCGGCCGGGGTGCCGGTCATGATCAGGTCACCGGGCCCGAGGTGATAGAGCGT
>CAUJIU010000100.1 GCA_963205075.1 Pseudomonadota bacterium
GCGGGCGATCAGCGCCGAGGCGCCCGGCGCGGCCAGCGCGCGCGCGCCTGCCGGCACGTTCCAGAATGCGCGCGCTGCGCGTTCCAGCGCGGCGAAAGCGGCCCGGTCGGGCAGGGCGGTCCAGCAATCGGCGGGGAAACCGGGCAGCGGATAGGGCACCGGGTTGATGCCGGTCGACAGGTCGATCCAGTCGGCGCGCGTGCCGCCAAAGCAGGCGATGGCCGCGTCGATCCCGCCACCGTGGTCGCGGGCGGCGGTCATTGTTCGGCCGGGACCGGCAGGTGTCGGCTGACGAAATGCCCCTTCACCCCCGGCGGCCATTCGCGAAACGGCACCGGCCCGGTCTCGCTCTGCGCATGCATCCTCGCATAGGCGACGATGGCCAGCGCCGCGTCCGCGTCGGGCTCGAACCGGCCGAGCGAATAGCCCACCTTGCCCTGCGCCTGCACGATGACGTTGCAGGCCCGCTCGCAGCCCATGGTGCAGGAAACGCGGCGGGTGCGGACATCCGCCTCGCCCTCCGCCGCCGCTTCGATCAGCGCCGCCAGCCGCTCACCATCGGTCTGCTCCATGCCGGTCAGCTCCCAGCCCTCGCGCTTGCAGGTGTCGCAGATCGTGATCCAGCTGGCCATGGTGACTCCTTGCGGTTCCGGAGCGGTTTGAAGCGGATTCCGGGGGGCGGCACAAGTCTCCTGTGGAAAACTCCGCCGATTGCGAGCCGTGCCCGCCGGCGTTAACGTTTCGTTAACGAATTGCCCCGAAAGAGATGCAACTTGGTCGGCGCCCGGTTTGTCACGCGCCGATTGGCGGTGGTTTCAGGAGGCATTGTGCGCGTCCTCATTGTCGAGAGCACGGTTGAACTGGCCGGGATCTGGCAGCGCCATCTGGAGCGACTGGGGGCCAGGGTGGAGCTTGCAACATCGGCCGACGCGGCGGTTGCCCGGCTTGGCGCGGACGAGATCGACGTGATCGTGCTGGACCTGATCCTCGAAGGCGGGGGCGCGCTGGCGGTGGCCGACTATGCCCAGTATCGCCGGCCCGGCGCCAACGTGGTCTTTGTCACCGACACCACCTTTTTCTCCGACGGCTCGATCTTTGAAGCGATTCCTGGCGCGCGGGCGCTGTTGCAGCGCCAGACCGAGCCTTCGGACCTCGCCCTGATCGTCCGGCACTATGGCGGACCGGCGGCGCTGATGTAGCGTCGGCCGCTGCTGCCCACAGGTCGCAATCCGAGCGTTCGGGGCCGCATTCCCGTTTGCGCCGGCGGCCCCCGGGTTCTATACCCCCTGACAGACGAAGCCCGATGCGGGCCAGAGCGGTTGGCGGTGCCAGAGGGCTGACCCAGACGGGAGCCCGGGCGCCGCATCGTCGGACCCACGCGAATTGGCGCGGGGCCTCTGGGCTGCATCCCCTTATGAAAGGCCCATGCCATGCGCCCCGCACCGCTTGCCCTGACGATCCTGGCACTTCTGCCCGCCACCGCGGCCTCGGCCCATCCGGGCCATATCGCCGTGGTTGCCGGGCATGACCACTGGGTTGCCGGTGCGGCGATCGGTCTGGCCGTGGTGCTGGGCATCTGGGGGGCGCTCAAGGGCAAGGATGCCGACGAGGGCGCGCGCGACGAGGACGAGGCCGAAGCGGAAGGCGCCGAGGCATGAAGACCGGGGTGATGATCTGCGGCCATGGCTCGCGCAGCCAGTCCGCCGTCGACGAGTTCAAGCTGTTGGCGGAAAAGCTGCCCGCCTACCTGCCGCCGGAATGGCCGGTCGATTACGGCTATCTGGAATTCGCCAACCCGGTGATTCGCGACGGGCTCGACCGGCTGCGCGATGCGGGCTGCGAGCGCATTCTGGCGGTGCCGGGGATGCTGTTTGCGGCGATGCACGCCAAGAACGATATCCCCACGGTGCTCAACACCTATGCGGCCAGACACGGCATCGCGGTCAGCTATGGCCGCGAGCTCGGGGTTGACCCCAAGATGCTCGAGGCCAGCGCCGACCGCATCCGCGAGGCGCTGGCCGAGGCTGACGCGAGATCCGGCCCGGTGCCCCTGCACGACACCTGCCTGGTGGTGATCGGGCGCGGCGCGTCCGACCCGGACGCCAATGGCAACGTGTCCAAGGTGGCGCGGATGCTGTGGGAGGGCATGGGCTTTGGCTGGTGCGAGGTCGGCTATTCCGGCGTGACCTTCCCGCTGGTCGAGCCCTGCCTGAGCCATGTGGCGCGCCTGCCCTACAAGCGGGTGGTGGTGTTCCCCTACTTCCTGTTCTCGGGCATCCTGATCGACCGCATCTATGGCTTCACCGATCAGGTGGCGGCCGGGCATCCGCAGATCGAATTCGTCAAGGCGGCCTATCTGGGCGACCACTCGAAGGTGCTGGAAACATTCGCGGAAAGGGTTATCGAGCAGGCGGGCGACGCGCCGCCGCCCAATTGCGCGCTGTGCAAGTATCGCACCCAGGTGCTGGGCTTCGAGGCCGAGGTCGGCGCCCCGCAGGAAAGCCACCACCACCATGTCGAGGGCCAGGGCGCCTCTGCGCCGGGGTCCAACGTGGCCGAT
>CAUJIU010000101.1 GCA_963205075.1 Pseudomonadota bacterium
GGTTGCGGCCCGGCGATGTAGCCGCCAAGCGCCCCGCCCAAAGCCTTGCCCAGCGTGACGGTCAGGATATCGGCGGTGATGCCGAAATGCGCGGGCGTGCCGGCGCCCTTGGGGCCCATGAAGCCGGTCGCGTGGCAGTCATCGACCATCAGGATGGCGCCGTAGCGGTCGGCCAGCGCGCGGATGGCCGGCAGGTTGGCCAGATAGCCGTCCATGCTGAACACCCCCTCGGTGGCAATCATGTTGTGCCGCGCGCCATCGGCCCGGGCGGCCGGCAATAGGGCCGCCAGATCGTCCATGAGGGAATTGGCGAAGCGGACGCGGCGCGCCTTGCAGAGCCTGATGCCGTCGATGATCGACGCGTGGTTGAGCGCGTCCGAGATCACCGCGTCCTCGGGCCCCAGAAGTGGCTCGAACAGCGCGCCGTTGGCGTCAAAGCAGGCGGCAAACAGGATCGAATCGTCGGTGCCGAGGAACTCCGCCAGCCGCCGCTCCAGCGCGCGGTGCAGGTCCTGGGTGCCGCAGATGAACCGCACCGAGGCCATGCCATAGCCGTAGTCATCCATCGCGGCCTTGGCCGCAGCGACCAGCGCGGGATGATTGGCCAGCCCCAGGTAGTTGTTGGCGCACAGGTTGATGACCTCGCGCCCGCCGACCCGGACCCGGCCGCCCTGCGCGCCGGTAATCTCGCGTTCGCGTTTCAGCAGGCCGTCGGCCTCGATACCGGCAAGGGTTTCACGCAGCGAAGACAGGAAATCGGCGGACATGGAGGTCTCCTCTTTCGATCCGTTCTCCATCATATCGGACGCAATGTCAATATAACGGACGTGTTTCCGCGATCACGGAGTCTCGACGATCAGGAAGGCGCGCGCCGGACCGTCGAGCGCTTCGATCGCATGGGGAAGATCGGCGGCGTAGCGGGCGGTATCGCCAGTGTTCAGCACCTGAAGGGCATCGCCGGAGCGGACCCGCAGCCGCCCCTCGATCACCGTCAGGTGCTCGCGGGCGCCGGCGCCGTGGGGCTCGCTTTCCAGCGCGCCGCCGGGGCCGAAGCTCAGGTCATAGACCTCGTGAATCCCCGCCTGCTCGGGCGCTGACAGGATACGGATCCGGCAGGCCCGGCCGTGCCCGCCGATGGTCGGCGTCTGGGCCGACGCGACATACTCGATGCCGGGCGGCGGCTGGTTCTCGTCCAGCAGGCCCGCGAAATCCACCTGCAAGGCGCGGGTCAGGTTCCACAAAGTCGCCACGGTGGGGCTCGATTCGCCACGCTCGATCTGGCTGACCATCGACCGCGACACGCCCGAGAGCTTGGCCACCGCATCGAGAGACAGGCCCTGACGCTGGCGCGCCTGCTTGAGCCGCTGGGGCAGCAGGTTGAGGATGTCTGCGGGGCGGTCACTGGCCATGCCCGAGCCTTGGCCCCATGGCGCGGGCCTGTCAACGGGGCGTTGTGACGGGACGTCATGCTATGGCCGGCGCCTCGCCGCCCTAAACTGCACCCGAACCCAGACCAACGGAGCCCCCATGACCGATATCGTCATCCTGTCCGGCGCACGCACCGCCATCGGCTCTTTCGGCGGCAGCCTCGCCGCTGTGCCGCCCAGCGAGCTGGCCGCGATCACCGCGCGCGCCGCCATTGACCGCGCGGGGCTCGAGCCGGGCCAGATCGGGCAGGTGGTCTATGGCACCGTCATCAACACCGAGCCGCGCGACATGTACCTGTCGCGCATGGCGGCGATGGGGGCCCAGGTGCCCGAGACCACGCCGGCGATGAACGTCAACCGGCTCTGCGGCTCGGGCGCGCAGGCTTTGGTCTCGGCGGCGCAGATGCTGATGCTGGGCGATGCCGAATTCGCGCTGGCCGGCGGGGCAGAGAACATGAGCCGCTCGCCCTACATCGTCCAGAACCAGCGCTGGGGTGCCAAGATGGGCGACGTGCAGGTGGTGGACATGATGCTGGGCACGCTCAATTGCCCCTTCGGCACCGGCCATATGGGCATAACCGCCGAGAATGTCGCCGCCCAACATGGCATCAGCCGCGCCGATCAGGACGCCTTCGCGCTGCAGAGCCAGACCCGCGCCGCCGCGGCCATTGCCGAGGGCCGGTTCCGCGACCAGATCGTGCCGGTCCCGGTGCAGGTCCGGCGCGAGACGGTGGATTTCGTGACCGACGAGCACCCCAAGGCCACCAGCGCCGAGGCGCTGGCCGGGCTGCGGCCGGCGTTCCGCAAGGAGGGCACGGTGACGGCGGGCAATGCATCGGGCATCAATGACGGCGCGGCCTCGCTGGTGCTGGCGCGCGCCGATGCGGCGGAACGCGCCGGGCTCACGCCGCGCTTCCGCATCCTGGGCTACGGTCATGCCGGGGTCCGGCCCGAGGTGATGGGGATCGGCCCGGTGCCGGCCGTCAGGGCGCTCTGCGTGCGCACCGGGCTGAAGGCCCAGGACTTTGACGTGGTGGAATCCAACGAGGCCTTCGCCGCCCAGGCGATTGCGGTCAGCCGCGAACTGGGCCTCGACCCCGCGCGGGTCAACCCCAATGGCGGGGCCATCGCGCTTGGCCACCCGGTCGGGGCGACCGGCGCGATCCTGACCATCAAGGCGATGCACGAGCTGGAACGCACCGGCGGCCGCAAGGCGCTGATCACCATGTGCATCGGCGGCGGTCAGGGCATCGCGCTGGCGATCGAGCGCATCTGACCTCAGCGGCCGGGTATCACCCCGCGCTTTTCGCCCGCGCCTTCCCAGTTGGAAATCGCGTCGATGGCTTCCGCCGCGGTCTCGACAAAGCGGAACAGGGTCAGGTCATCGGGCGAAATGGTGCCGGCCTCGGCCAGAGCCTGCCAGTTGATGACCTTTTCCCAGAATTCGCGCCCGAACAGCAGGAAGGGCACGCGCTGCATCCGCCCGGTCTGGATCAGCGTCAGCGCCTCGAACATCTCGTCCATGGTGCCAAAGCCGCCCGGAAACACGCAGACCGCCCGCGCCCGCATCAGGAAATGCATCTTGCGGATCGCGAAATAGTGGAAGTTGAAGCACAGTTCCGGCGTCACATAGGCGTTGGGCGCCTGTTCGTGCGGCAACACGATGTTGAGCCCGACCGAGCGCCCCCCGGCATCGGCGGCGCCGCGGTTGCCGGCCTCCATCACGCCTGGCCCGCCGCCGGTAACGATGATGTCGTCCCAGCCGCCATCCGAAAGCGACTTCTCGGTCACCATGCGGGCAAATTCGCGCGCCTCGGCGTAGTAGCGGGTCAGTTCGGCCAAAACCGGCGTCCTGGCCGTGTCCTTGCGCGCGGGCTCGGGGATGCGGGCCCCGCCAAACAGCACGATGGTCGAGTTTACCCCGGCCTCGTTCATCATCATCTCGGCCTTGAGCAGCTCAAGCTGCAACCGCACGGGCCGCAATTCCTCGCGGCAGAGGAAGGCGCCGTCAGCGAAGGCAAGGCTGTAGGCGGCCGAGTCGGTCTGCGGCGTGGAAGGCGCATGTTCGGCAACCTCGCGGTCCTGCCGGCTGTGGCGGAACGGGTGGCGGCGGTCATCCATCATCTGTTTGCTCCTTGCAATCCGAAGGCCCCTGATGTCAGGAATGACCTGAAATGTCCAACGCCACCAGACACCCGATGGCACCGCCCAGCCGCGATGACATCCGCGCCGCCGCCTCGCGGATCGTCGGGCACGTGCAGCGCACGCCGGTGATGGTCAGCGCCCATTTGTGGGCCGCGGCCCCGGTGGAACTCAAGCTGGAAAACACCCAGACCACGGGCACCTTCAAGGTGCGCGGCGCGTTCAACACGCTGCTGTCGCGCCCGGCGCCCAAGGCCGGCGTGGTGGCGGCCTCGGGCGGCAATCACGGCGCGGCGGTGGCCCATGCGGCGCGCGCGCTCGGGGTGGCGGCGCGGATCTTCGTGCCCGAATTCGCCGGGCCATCGAAGATCGCGCTGATCCGCCAGACCGGCGCCGATCTCGAGATCGTGCCCGGCACCTATGCCGACGCCCTGTCGGCGGCGCAAGCCTATGAGGCCCGCACCGGCGCCATGCAGATCCACGCCTATGACGCGCCGATGACCGTCGCCGGTCAGGGCACGCTGGCGCTGGAATGGGAGGATCAGGGCCTGCGCGCCGATACCGTGCTGATCGCGGTCGGCGGTGGCGGGCTGATCGGCGGGGCGCTGGCCTGGTTCGGCAAGCGGCGCAAGGTGATCGCGGTCGAGCCCGAACTTGCCCCGACCCTGAACGCCGCCCTGAGGGATGGCCCCGAAACGGTGGTCAGCGTCGGCGGGATCGCCGCCAATGCGCTGGGCGCGACCCGGATCGGCGGCCTGTGCTACGCGTTGGCGCGGTCCTGCGATGCGGGCTCGGTGCTGGTGTCCGACGCGGCCATCGCGCAGGCGCAACGGCATCTGTGGGATACCCACCGCCAATGGGTCGAGCCGGGCGGCGCCACGGCGCTGGCGGCGTTGCTCAGCGGCGCCTACGTGCCGGCGCCCGGCGAGCGGGTCGCCGTGCTGGTCTGCGGGGCCAACCCGGCCCCCGGCCCGTTCGGCCAAGCCGATTGTGCGCTGGGCCGCGGTCCAGTATAGCGCCCCGAGATACCCGAGGCCCAAAGGATACCGCCATGACCAATGCCCAACTGGAAGCCGCCATCGAAGCCGCATGGGAGGCGCGCGACACCATCTCGACCGGCACGGTCGGCCCGGTGCGCGACGCCATCGAGGCGACGCTGGGCGCGCTTGACAGCGGCACCCTGCGCGTGGCCGAAAAGCGCGGCGCCGACTGGCACGTCAACCAATGGGCCAAGAAGGCGGTGCTGCTGTCCTTCCGGCTCAATGACATGACGGCGATCCCCGGCGGCAACGGCGGAACCACCTGGTGGGACAAGGTGCCCTCGAAATTCGCCGGATGGGACGAGGCCAAATGGCGCGCGGCCGGTTTCCGCGCCGTGCCCGGCTCGATCGTCCGCCGCTCGGCCTTCATCGGCAAGGGCGTGGTCTTGATGCCGTCCTTCGTCAATATCGGCGCCCATGTCGACGAAGGCTCGATGGTTGATGGCTGGGCCACGGTCGGCTCCTGCGCCCAGATCGGCAAGAATGTGCACCTGTCGGGCGGCGTCGGCATCGGCGGCGTGCTGGAACCGATGCAGGCCGGCCCGACCATCATCGAGGACAACTGCTTTATCGGCGCCCGCTCGGAAGTGGTCGAGGGCTGCATCGTGCGCGAAGGCTCGGTGCTGGGCATGGGCGTGTTCATCGGCAAATCGACCAAGATCGTCGACCGGGAAACCGGCGAGGTCTTCTACGGCGAAGTGCCGCCCTATTCGGTGGTGGTGGCCGGGTCGATGCCGTCCAAGGGCGGGATCAACCTCTACTGCGCCGTGATCGTCAAGAGGGTCGACGCGCAGACCCGGTCCAAGACCGGCATCAACGAGCTGTTGCGGGATTGAGCCGCGAAGAAAAGGTCCCAGCCATGAGCAGCGACAAGAAGCCGCCACGCCCCCAGCAGGTCTTTACCCTGCTGGTCGAGGTTGGCCGCCAGAAGGATGACGGCCTGCCCGATGGCTCCACCGGCGCGGCGCTGATGGTCTATGCCTCGGGGGTGGACGAGGCCGAAGCGGTGCGCGAGACGGTGGCGATCCTCAAGCAGGCGGATCTCGCGCCGCTCGATGTCACCGGCTACGGCACGCTGGAAGAACGTCTGGCCGAGGGCCATGACATCGACGACGACGAACGGGCGCTGATGCAGCGGGCGCTTGAGGAAAACAGCGTCATCGTGGCGCAGATGACGCCCTTCTACGATCAGGCGTAGAACCGCCCGAACTGCCGGAGCGCGCGGGCCGAGTGATGATCCAGCACCGGCACCTGCCCGGCCTTGCCCGAGGGCAGCACCTCCACCGGCATGGCCCGCAGGCAGGAATGACGCAGCAGCGACGGGTCGCGGGTCAGCGCGCCGATATCCAGCGCCTCGACCACCGCGCCCGAGACCCGGATGGCAACGGGGCGGCTCAGCACCATCTGGCAATAGCTCACCACCGGGCCGGACCGGGCGGCGATGACGGTAGTGTCGCCGGCCAGAAGCCCGGCCGCCACGGCGACGCAATCGGTGCCGAAGCTGTATTCGACCTCTGGCCCGCAGAGCCGGACCTTCTGTTGCGGCGAGACGATCAGGTCCTGGTCCAGACCATGATAGGGCGCGCGCATCACCAGTGGCGCAAAGGTTCCGCGTGCCGGTACGCGGCGGGTGCCGATCCAGTGCACCTGCACCGGTTCGCCGTCCTGGTCGAGGATGGTGTCGCCGGGCAGCAGGTCGCTGATCTTGCGCGGGCCGTCCGGGGTCTCGACCGTGGCGCGGCCGCTCAGCGACGGCATCGGGCCGATGGGCTCGACCTGGTCCGAGATCGCCAGAAACGCCACATCCGGGTTCAGGCGGGCATGCCGGTCGAGCGTCAGGCCGCGCGCCTCCGACAGGCCCATCGGGAACGGCGCCACCAGTTCCGCCGCAACGAGGCGCTCGGTCCTCGGTGAATAGGCGGACAGCACCGCCTTGCGGTTGGGCGCGTCCCAGCTGAACCCGATCAGCACCGGGCCACTGTCGGGCAGCCAGGCGGCATCGAGCATGAAGACCCGCTCGGCCGCGCCCTGCCGGTGGCGCAATTCGATGCATTGGTCGCCCAGATGGGTCAGCGTGATCGCACCGGGCCAGGGCCGGGTGGCACTGTGGCTCAGGATCTCGCAGGGGGACTGGTCATCGGGGGGCGTGAACTCGATCAGCAGGCTGCCTTGCGGCAACAGCGCGGCTTCATCGGCAAGCGCGCCCGCAGGCGTGCCGCCCAGACCGCCGGGGTGGAACTGGCCTGCCGCCGGATCTCGCAATCCGATCCAGCTCATGCCGCCTTGCCTCTGCCACCAACTGCCGTGGTCATGCTGTCCCGTCACGTTGCCTGTCGTCCGTGAGTGGGGAGATTTGCGGCTTCTGCTCGCCGCTTACCATATCTGGTGGGTTCTGCCTGCCCGCCGTGAAGATATGGTTTTGCCCTGCCCCGGACCCTTTTGTTGACCTCAGATAAAATGGTTAAATGTGTCATTTCAGTGGCTTTGCCGCTTTTTTCGGTGGAAAGGGCGGGGCACGGACCCCGCGCTCGGCGTTTGCATCCGGCGCGCCGCCGCGCTAGGCCATGGGCCGAAAGGACCCCACCATGCCGCTGACCGATCCTGTTGCCCTGACCGCCGACCTGATCCGCTGCCCGTCGGTCACGCCGGCGGAAGGCGGGGCGCTGAGCCTGCTGGAATCCCGGCTTGCCGCCGCCGGCTTTGACTGCACCCGCATCGACCGGGGCGGCGTGGCCAACCTGTTTGCCCGCTGGGGCGCACGCGGTGCCGCCCGCACATTCGGCTTCAACGGCCATACCGATGTCGTGCCCATCGGCGCCATTGCCGACTGGTCAACCGACCCGTTCGGCGCGGAGCTGCGCGACGGCTGGCTCTACGGCCGTGGCGCGACCGACATGAAATCCGGCGTCGCGGCCTTTGTCGCGGCGGCGATCGACCATGTGGCGGCGCTCGGCAAACCCGCTCCCGATCAGGCCATCATCCTGACCATCACCGGCGACGAGGAGGGCGAGGCGCTGCACGGCACCACCGCCATTCTCGACTGGATGGCCGAGGCGGGCGAGGCGATGTCGGTCTGCCTGGTGGGCGAACCGACCTGCCCTGAACATCTGGGCGACATGATGAAGATCGGCCGGCGCGGTTCGCTGACCGCCCATTTCACCGCGACCGGGGTGCAGGGCCATTCGGCCTATCCGCACCGCGCCCGCAATCCGCTGACCGCGATGGTGCGGCTCATGGACCGGCTGGCCAGCCACGAGCTTGACCGGGGCACCGCCCATTTCGATGCATCGACGCTCGCCATCGTCACCATCGACACCGGCAACCCGGCGACCAACGTGATCCCGGCCACCTGCCGCGCCACGGTCAACATCCGCTTCAACGACCTGCACAGCGGCGCCTCGCTGAGCGACTGGCTGCGGCGCGAGGCGCAGGAGGTGGCCGCCGCGCTCGGCGTGAGTATCGACGCCCGCATCTCGGTATCGGGCGAAAGCTTCCTGACCCCTCCCGGCGCCCTGTCGGGCCTGATCGCGGATGCGGTCGAGGCCGAGACCGGCCGCCGCCCCGAAGCCTCGACCTCGGGCGGCACCTCGGATGCGCGGTTCGTGCGCAACCATTGCCCGGTGGTCGAGTTCGGGCTGGTCGGCAAGACCATGCATCAGGTCGATGAGCGGGTCGAGGCCGCCCAGATCGGGCAGCTCAAGTCCATCTATGCCCGCATCCTGCGAGATTACTTCGCCTGACCGGGTGCGATGTCAGTAAAGGTCGTCCTCGGCATCCAGCGCCGAGATGCCCAGGGCATCCAGACCGTTTTCCAGATGGTCGGCCAGATGCGGCGAGCCCTTGAGATATTCTGACGTGGGCGTTGTCGCCTCGGCGGCGGCGGTCTCCAGCGCCTCTTGCAGGTCCTCGGGCTCGAAACTGCCGCGCCCGATCCAGAACAGCGCCACCAGCGCCACTTTTTCATCATCGTTGAGGTTTTCGATGAAGGCATCGAATTCAGGTTCGGCCCGGTTCAGCTCGCGGGCCAGGATGATGACCTCGGCCACCTTGTCGGTAGAGATATCCAGCATGCTGACCCTTTCGAAGCGCTTGCCCGGTGACTCTGGCCGCCGCAATCACCGCTGACATTGATCTGCCGCAAACTCTAGGGCCGCGCATGGATTCGGCCAAATCAAATCGGGAGAAGGTTCAGGCCTTGGGGACCGGCAGGGGCACGATCTGCGCGTCTGGCGCCAATTCCTCGAAATCGAAATTGTCGAGCTTGGCCGCCCGCTTGCCGGCGCGTTCGGCGGCGGTGTTGATCTGTTCGAGATCGGTGCGCGCCTGGCTGAAATGGGTGTTGAGCTTGTCGACCCGCTCGACCACCAGTTCCACATCGCGGTGCAACTGCCGCAGCGTGGCGCGAATGGCCCCGGCCTGTTCGCGCATCCGGGCATCCTTGAGAATGGCGCGCATGGTGTTCAGCGTCGCCATGCATGTGGTGGGCGAGACGATCCAGACCCGCGCGGCAAAGCCGTCGCGGACCACTTCGGGGTAATTGGCGTGCAGCTCGGCATAGACCGCCTCGGAGGGCAGAAACATCAGCGCCCCGTCCGCCGTTTCGCCCTCGATGATGTATTTCTCGGAGATCGCCTTGATATGGGTCCTGACGGCGGCGCGAAACTGGCGCGCGGCCTCGGTCACTTCCCAGTCGGCCTTGGCGGCGCGCAGTTTCTCGTAGGCCTCCAGCGGAAACTTGCTGTCGATCACGATCGGGCCGGGCGGATTGGGCAGGTGGATCAGGCAATCGGCGCGCTTGCCGTTGGTGAGCGTGGCTTGCAGCGTATAGCTGTCGCTGGGCAGGGCCTTGGAGACGATGTCGTGCAACTGGATCTCGCCGAAGGCGCCGCGGGTCTGCTTGTTGGACAGGATATCCTGCAAGGACAGCACGTCGCCCGACAGCTTGGTGATGTTTTCCTGCGCCTTGTCGATGGTCTTGAGCCGCTGCTGCAACTCGCCCAGCGACTGGGCGGTGTTGCGCGCCGAACTGGAGAGGTTGACGCTCATCGTTTCGCTCACGGCGGCCAGCCGCTGCTCCATCAGTTGCAGCAGCCGCGCCTGCTGCTGGGCCTGTGCCTCGGTCACCGAGGTCAGCCCGCCGAACAATTGCTGCTGGCCGTCCGACAGCATCTGCACCCGTTGGCCCAGCCCGCCCATCTGGCCCCAGAGCTGCTCCGAGACCATGGCCGTCCGGCCCGCGCGCCGCACCGAAACCACCAGCAGGATGATCACCAGCACCGCCGCCAGCACACCGGCGATTGCCGCCAGTGCCAGCGGGTCGGTCAGGTCAAGGCTCTGGTTGCCGATCTGGATCATGTCCGCCCGAATAGCCGTTCGATATCGCTCAGCGCCAGATGCACGTAGGTCGGGCGGCCGTGGTTGCACTGGCCCGAGGCCGGCGTCGCCTCCATCTCGCGCAGCAATGCGTTCATCTCTTCGGCGCGCATCCGCCGCCCGGACCGCACCGAGCCGTGGCAGGCCACCCGGCTCAGGATCGCGTCGAGCCTGGCGCCCAATAGCGTGCTTGCGCCCTGATCTGCCAGCTCGTCGAGGATGTCGCGCAAGAGCGCGCCCGCGTCGATCTCGCCCAGCACCGCCGGGGTTTCGCGCACCGCGACGGCACCACCCCCGAAGGGCTCGATGGACAGTCCCAGCCGCGCCAGCTCACCGGCATGGTCGAGCAGCCTTTGTGCCTCGGCGGGCGCAAGTTCGACAATCTCGGGGATCAGCAGCGCCT
>CAUJIU010000102.1 GCA_963205075.1 Pseudomonadota bacterium
GCCGCCTTCGGCATCGCCCCCGAGCGGGTCTTCGGCTTCGAGGACTGGGTCGGCGGGCGCTACTCGGTCTGGGGCCCGATCGGCCTGTCGCTGATGATCGCCATCGGGCCGGAGGCCTTCCGCGATTTCCTGCGCGGTGGACAGGCGATGGACGAACATTTCCGCACCGCGCCCTGGCAGGAAAACCTGCCCGCGCTCCTGGCACTGGTGGGGCTGTGGCACAACCAGGTCTGCGGCCATGCCACCCGCGCCGTCCTGCCCTATGACAACCGCCTCGGCCGCCTGCCGGCCTATCTCCAGCAGCTGGAGATGGAATCCAACGGCAAGCGCGTCAGCATGGACGGCGCCGACCTGACCACCGAGTCCGGCCCCGTGGTCTGGGGCGAGCCCGGCACCAACGGCCAGCATGCCTTCTACCAGCTGATCCACCAGGGCACCCGCATCATCCCTTGCGAGTTTCTGGTGGCGGCGCGCGGCCACGAGGACGGGCTGCACCACCAGCACCGGTTGCTGGTCGCCAACTGCCTCGCCCAGTCCGAGGCGCTGATGCGCGTCCGCGGCCTAGACGAGGCCCGCGCGCTCAAGGCCGCAAGGGGCCAGTCAGGTGCCGAGCAGGACCGTCAGGCCCGCCACCGGGTCTTCCCCGGCAACCGTCCGTCGGTCACCATCGCCTATCCGCGGCTGACCCCCTTCGTTCTGGGCCAGATCATCGCGCTCTACGAACACCGGGTCTTCGTCGAGGGCGCGGTGCTCGGCATCAACTCCTACGACCAGTGGGGGGTGGAGCTGGGCAAGGAACTGGCCACCGCTCTCGGCCCGATCGTCGAAGGCTCAGCGCCCGCGACCGGCAAGGATGGCTCGACCGCCGCGCTGGTGGCTTTCCTGCACGCTCACGGCACCTGACCCTTCATTTTGGCACAAATACCTTCGCGCCGAAGGCGTCCCCAAAGGCTCAGCCCGCCTGACCGGCGGTCATGGTGCGCCCGCGCGCGCCGGACGGAAACGGCACCAGCCGCTCCTTGTCCTCGTCCCAGAGCTTGAGCCGGAAGCTCGCCAGCGCCTCGGGCCACTTGATCACCCGCATGTCGTAGACCTTGCGCATTTCCTGATGCGCGCCGCGCAGCCGGTACGAGGGGATGCGCGGGTTGAAATGGTGCAGGTCGTGATAGGCGATGTTGCCGGTGGCCAGGTCGAACCAGTGTCCTAAATCAAGCGCCGAGGATCCCTGCAAGGCCGCCAGCGTCAGCTTGTGATCGGGCTTGCGGTCCCAGTAGGTGTCCTCGAAATTGTGCTGCAGATAGACCAGGAACACCCCCACGACCCCGGCCACGAACACCGTGGCCCCATAGACCCAGAGCCCGGTCTTTCCGGCCAGCAACCAGATCAGCCCCACCCAGCAGGCCAGCGCCAGGTTCTGCGCCATCACCCCGTAGAGCCCGACGGTCAGCGTGTTCTTCGGCCAGCGGTAGCGCAGGGCATAGACGAACACCCCGCCCACCGGCAAAAGGAACAGCGGGTTGCGGTAGAGCCGGTAGCCCAGCCGCCGCCAGAATCCGGCCGCCTGCCATTCGCGCAGGGTCATGGTATGGATCTCGCCGGTCTGCCGCTCGTCGAGATTGCCGAGATTGGCGTGGTGGCGGTTGTGGTTGTACTGCATGGCGCGGAACGGCGTCAGCGTGAACACCGACAGGGCATAGCCCGCCAGCACATTGGCGCGCGGGTTCCTGAACAGCGACAGATGCCCGCAATCATGCTGCAGGACATAGAGCCGCACCCCGCTCACCGCGTTGAGAAACACCAGCACGGCACAAAGCGGCCAGATATCGGCAAGCCGGATCGCCAGCCACAGGCTGAGAAAGTAGACGGCGAAGGTGGCCCCGAAGCTCACCGCCGCCAGCAGGTCGCTGCGGACACAATACCGGGCGCTGAACTCGCGCATTTCCATCGCCAAACCTCGTCAAACAACGCGAACGGCACCAAATGGCCAAGGCTGCGCCGCCCCCGCCAGAATAGCGCAAGCAGGGGGCGGGGCAAGTGGCGGCGATGCCTGAGGTCAGGGCAGGGCGGCGGTGACGATGATCTCGACCTTGTAGTCCTTGGTGGCCAGCTTGGCCTCGCCGGTCCAGCGGGCCGGGCAGGCGCCCTGCGGCACCCAGGCATCCCAGACCGCGTTCATCTTGGCGAACTTGCCCATGTCGGCAAGCCAGATCTGGGCGGTCAGCATGCGGGTCTTGTCGGTCCCGGCGGCGGCCAGCAGCCGGTCGATCTCGGCCAGCACGGCGCGGGTCTGGGTGGCGACGCCCTTGCCGGGCGCGCCGACCTGGCCGGCCAGATAGACCGTCCCGTTGTGAATGACGGCCTGGCTCATGCGCGGACCGGTTTCGATGCGGGTGATGTCGGACATGTCGGGCTCCGTGGCTGAAAGGGTGCGCGCAAGACCTGGAGCGGGTAACGGGAATCGAACCCGTAACTGAAGCTTGGGAAGCTTTCGTGATACCTTTTCACCATACCCGCGCCTGACCGGAGATATGGCTGGCCCGGCGGATCGTCAAGGTGAATAAGCACCGCACCGGCCGCTGCGGCGCGCTGTCTCAGTCCCGCGCCCGCCGCCGGCGCCCGCCCTCGCCGCCGCCCGACTGGGTGTTGAAGTTCAGTTCCGGCAGGCGCAGCACCTGGTCGAGATTGGGGAAGCCGTCGGTGGCATGCGGTATGGCGCTGGCATTGACGAAATGCTCCTGAAAGCGCGGCTCGATCGCGGTCTCGACCTTGTGGATCTGCCGCACGGTGGCCTCGATGGCGCGCCGCGCCTCGACCGAGCAGAGCGCGATGCGCGCGCCGGTGCCCGCGGCATTGCCGGCGCTGGTCACCTTGTCCAGCGGCGCGTCGGGGATCATGCCCAGCACCATCGCGTGCTTGGGCGAGATATGGGCGCCAAAGGCCCCGGCCAGCACGATCCGGTCCACGCTCTGCACCCCCATCTCGTCCATCAACAGCCGCGCGCCGGCATAGAGCGCGGCCTTGGCAAGCTGGATGGCGCGGATGTCGCCCTGGGTGACGGTGATGCGGTTGCCGCCCTCGGCGCTGGCATCGTGCAGCAGATAGGAATGGGTCCGCCCCTCCGAGATGCAGCGGGCGCTGCCCACCTGCTCGGCCGAGCCGATCAGCCCGCGCTGGTCGAGGATGCCGGCCATGCGCATCTCGGCCACCACCTCGATGATGCCCGAGCCGCAGATGCCGGTGACCCCGGTGGCGGCGGTGGCCGGGCCAAAGCCCGGATCGTCCGACCACAGGTCGCAGCCGATCACCTTGAAGCGCGGGGTCTTGGTCAGGGCGTCGATCTCGACCCGCTCGATGGCGCCCGGCGCCGCGCGCTGCCCGGCGCTGATCTGCGCGCCCTCGAAGGCCGGCCCGGTGGGCGAGGAACAGGCCAGA
The DNA here is from genome assembly GCA_963205075.1 of Pseudomonadota bacterium. Lineage (GTDB taxonomy): Bacteria > Pseudomonadota > Alphaproteobacteria > Rhodobacterales > Rhodobacteraceae > KLAP22. Next base: position 3,433 of record CAUJIU010000102.1, read on the forward strand.
ACCCGGCTCTTGTTGCCCAGAAGCAATTCGGCATTGGTGCCCACATCGACGATCAGCACCATGTCATCGGACTTGTCCGGTTCTTCGGCCAGGGCCACGGCGGCGGCATCGGCCCCGACATGCCCGGCGATGCAGGGCAGCACGAACACCCGCGCCGCGGCGTTGACCTGATCGAGCGCCAGTTCCGAGGCGTCGAAAGACAGCGAATTGGAGGTGGCCAGCGCGAAGGGTGCCTGGCCCAGCTCGACCGGGTCGATCCCCAGGAGCAGGTGGTGCATCACCGGGTTGCAGACAAAGACCAGTTCCATGATCTGCTCGGGCCAGATGGCGGCCTCCGATGCCAGCGACTGCGCGAGGCTGTTGATGGCGGCGCGCACGGCGGTGGTCATCTCGACATCGCCGCCGGGATTCATCATCGCGTAGCTGACGCGGCTCATCAGGTCTTCGCCAAAGCGGATCTGCGGGTTCATCACGCCGGCCGAGCCGATGACATTGCCGTTGCGCAGGTCGCACAGATGCGCGGCGATGGTGGTCGAGCCGAGGTCGATGGCCAGACCGTAGATCCGCCCCTCGTGAAAGCCCGGATAGATGTCGATCAGCCGGTGCACCGGGTCGCGGTGCCCCTTGTTGAGCGCCACCGTCACCGCCCATTTGCCCTTGCGCAGCACCGGTTGCAGCTTGCGCAGCACCGGCATCGGGGCGACGATCCCGCCGATGCCCCATTGCGCCTCCAGCGCGGCGGCTAGCCGCTCCAGATCGCCTGTGGGCTCGTGCATGTCCGGCTCGGCCACCTCGACGTAATAGAGATGGGTGGCCGGATCCATGACGATGGTGCGCAGCGTGGCTTCCTTGCGCACCACCTGCCGGTGCACCTGGCTTTCGGACGGCACGTCGATCACCACATCGCCCTGCACGGTGGCCTGACAGCCCAGCCGCCGCCCCTTGGGCAGGCCGCGAATGCTGTCATAGCGCTCTTCCACCGCGTTCCACGGTGACAGCGCATCCTGGCCGACGGTGACCCCATGCTTGGGAAATTCGCCGAAGGACGGCGAGACCTGGCATTTCGAACAGATGCCCCGCCCGCCGCAGACGGAATCGAGATCCACCCCCAGTTGCCGGGCCGCGGTCAGGACCGGCGTGCCGACGGGAAAGTGCCCGCGCTTGCCGGACGGAGTGAAAATCACCAGGGGTTGGGAGGGCATCGTGGATCCGTTCGCAGCTGATCGTCCCGCGACAATACGTGTTTGACCGGCACCGGGAAGGGCGAACCCGTCACCTTGCGGCCACTTCGCGCCATCGCGCACCATGAGGTGCAACAATTGCCGAGGGTGCGGGGCGCCGGCGGCACCTTTCGCCTTTCACCCCCCGGCGTTCCATGCAATAGGGACGCGCCAAACGAAGCAATCCATGGAGCATCCAGATGGAGATTCGCGAGGCCCTCACATTTGACGATGTTTTGCTGGTCCCGGCCGCGTCCGCCGTCCTGCCCTCGACCGCCGATACCCGCACGCAGGTGACGCGCTCGATCGGGCTCAACATCCCGCTGCTATCCTCGGCGATGGATACGGTGACCGAGTCGCGCATGGCCATCGCCATGGCCCAGTCGGGCGGCATGGGGGTGGTGCACCGCAACCTCGGCATCGAGCAGCAGGCCGCCGAGATCCGGCGCGTCAAGCGCTTTGTCTCCGGCATCGTCTACAACCCGATCACGCTCACCCCCGACCAGACCCTGGCCGACGCCAAGGAGATGATGGCGCGCTACGCGGTGACCGGCTTTCCGGTGGTGGGCGAAAACGGGCTGATCGTCGGCATCGTCACCAACCGCGACATGCGCTTCGCCCAGTCCGATGCGACGCCGATCAAGGCGATGATGACCTCCGACAACCTCGCGGTCCTGACCGAGCCCGCCGATCTGGACGAGGCGCGCAGCCTGATGCAGGCGCGCCGGATCGAAAAGCTGCTGATCACCGATGGCAAGGGCAGGCTGACCGGCCTCCTGACGCTCAAGGACAGCGAACAGGCGGTGCTCAACCCGGTTGCCTGCAAGGACGAGATGGGCCGCCTGCGCGTGGCCGCGGCCTCGACCGTGGGGGATGCGGGCTTCGAGCGGTCGGCGGCACTGGTGGAGGCGGGCGTCGATATCGTGGTGATCGACACCGCGCATGGCCATTCCGAGGGCGTGGCCCGCGCGGTCGAGCGGCTCAAGAAGCTGTCCAACGGGGTGCAGGTGATCGCCGGCAACGTCGCCACCGCCGAGGCGACCCGCGCCCTGATCGGATCGGGTGCGGACGCGGTCAAGGTCGGCATCGGCCCCGGCTCGATCTGCACCACCCGCATGGTCGCGGGCGTCGGCGTGCCGCAGCTGACCGCGATCATGGATTGCGCCTCGGGCGCGGGCGACATTCCGGTCATCGCCGATGGCGGCATCAAGTTCTCGGGCGATTTCGCCAAGGCGATTGCCGCCGGCGCCTCCTGCGCCATGGTCGGCTCGATGATCGCGGGCACCGATGAAAGCCCCGGCGAGGTGATCTTGTACCAGGGCCGGTCGTTCAAGGGCTATCGCGGCATGGGCAGCCTGGGCGCGATGGCGCGCGGCTCGGCCGATCGCTACTTCCAGCAGGATGCCGCCAGTGACAAGCTGGTGCCCGAAGGCATCGAGGGGCAGGTGCCCTATACCGGCTCGGTGCACGCGATACTGCACCAGCTGGTCGGCGGCCTGCGGGCCGCGATGGGCTATACCGGCAATGCCACCGTGGCCGAGATGCGCCGGAACTGCGAATTCGTGAAGATCACCGGGTCGGGCTTGCGGGAAAGCCATGTCCACGACGTGCAGATCACCCGCGAAAGCCCCAATTACCGGGTCGGCTGAGCCATGACGCCCGCCGCCCGCATCCAGGCCGCCATCGACGTTCTGGACGCGGTCCTGGCGGGCGAGGCGGCAGAGCGGGCGCTGACCAACTGGGCGCGCGCCAGCCGCTTTGCCGGCTCGGGCGACCGCGCCGGGCTGCGCGACCTGGTGTTCGATGCGCTGCGCTGCCTGCGCTCCTACGCGGCGCTTGGCGGGGCGCGGACGGGGCGGGGCCTGATGCTGGGCGCGCTGCGCGCGGCCGGCGAGGACCCGGCGGCGTTGTTCGGGGCCGGCCCCTATGCCCCTGCGGCCCTTCTGCCCGATGAGGCCGGCCATCAGCCCGCGCCGCTGACCCGCGCCGAGCGGCTCGACCTGCCCAACTGGCTGCTCGACCGCTTCGACCTATCGCTGGGGCCCGATGCCGAGGCGGCGGCGCTGGCGCTGCGCAGCCGCGCGCCGGTCTTCGTGCGGGTCAACCAGAGCAAGGCGAGCCTGACCGGGACCATGGCGCGGCTGGCGCAGGACCAGATCGCGGCGCGGCGCCACGGTGACATTGACTGCGCGCTGGAAATCACTGAAAACGCACGGAAACTCCAGAATTCCGGCGCCTTTGCCGATGGCTGGATCGAGCTTCAGGATGCCTCGTCGCAGGCGGCGGTGCGGCGGGTGCCGCTGGCGGCGGGGCAAAGCGTGCTGGACTTCTGCGCCGGCGGTGGCGGCAAGGCGCTGGCCTTTGCCGACCGGGGCGCCGTGGTCACCGCCCATGACATCTCGCCCGAGCGGATGGGCGACATCCCGCGCCGCGCCGCCCGCGCCGGCCAGCAGATCAGGGTCGAGCCGGACGCCGCCGCGCTTGGCCGGTTCGACGTGGTGTTCTGCGATGCCCCCTGTTCGGGCAGCGGCACCTGGCGGCGCGCGCCCGAGGCCAAGTGGCGCCTGACCCCCGAACGGCTGGAGGCGTTGCGCGCCATGCAGGCCGAGGTGCTGCGCGCGGCGGCGACACATGTGCGCCCCGGCGGTCTCTTGGCCTATGCCACCTGCTCGGTCCTGACCGAGGAGAATGCCGCGCAGGTGGCGGCGTTCAGGGCGGAGCGGCCGCAATTCGATTTGCTGGACGACATGAAGACCCTGCCCGGTCCGGCCGGCGACGGTTTCTATCTGGCCGTTATGAAAGATGCCGGATAACAACCGGGAGTTGCAATTTGTCCGCGCTGCTCTAGTCTGATCCCGCTGGCGTTAAACGGGTCTTCAGCTTTTGCGGTTGGACTGGCCCTGCGGCGATTCGAAAGGGCGGGGCGTGATCCGGGCGAGCACGGCAACAGCGTTGGACTGGCGGGGCGTGTTCGGCCAGGTGCCCCGGCCCCGGCTGGTGGCCGGGCTGGGCATCATCGCCATCACGCTCGGCCTGGTTTCCCGCACGCCGCTCTGGGGCATCGCCTTCATGACCGCCGGCGCGCTGCTATGCGCCCTGGCGGTGATCGCCGCGGCCGGCCTCTGGCACTGGCGGGTGAAGCGCGAGGGTATCGTCGCCTCCGTCGCCCAGTTGCTCGATCAGGACACCGCCGCCTGCTTCGTGGCTGACGCGGAAGGCGAGGTGCTCTACCGCAACGCGGCCGCCGGGCCGCCGCCGGCCGACCATCCCGGCGATACCGTGGCCGTGGCCTTCAACGGGCTGCTCGCCAATCCCGGCGCGGTGCTGTTCCGCCTGCAATCGCGGGCGCTGGCCGAAGGCCATGCGCGCGAGGATGTGGTGACGCGCAACGGCCACCTGCGGCTCAGCGTCCATCGCATGCGGGCCAATGCCTTCGTCTGGCGCGCCGACGATATGGGCGAACGGCCGCAGGCCCGCAGCACCGAGGGAATGACCCTGCCGATGCTGACCGCCGGCCCCTCTGGCACGGTATTGTTCATGAACGAGGCCAGCCGCCGGCTGTTCGGCGGGCGGATCAAGTCGCTCGACCGCATCTTCCGCGACCTGCCGCTGGAATCGGGGCGCCTGCACCGGATGGATACGGTTGACGGCCTGCGCGAGGCGATCATCGCGGTGGTGGCGGGCGCGGGTGGCCGCAGCGAGATCTACGTGCTGCCCGGCACCGGCCCGGCCACGGCGGCGCCGTCCTGGGACGCGATCGAGGATCTGCCGGTGCCGCTGATGCGCATCGCGGTCACCGGCGAGATACTTGGCTCCAACCAGGAGGCGCGCAGCCTCTTGTCGGTCGCCAGCACCGACGGGGCGCGGCTGTCGGACCTGCTGGAGGGGCTGGGCCGCCCGATCATCGACTGGCTGCGCGAGACCGCCACCGGGCAGGCGCTGCCCGGCCCGCAATTCCTGCGTGGCACCGGCGACCGGCAAGAAACCTTCGTGCGGCTGGCGCTCAACCGCACCGGGCGTCCGGCAGACGGGCAACTGATCGGGGTTCTGAGCGACGTGACCGAGTTGAAATCGCTGGAGGCGCAATTCGTACAGAGCCAGAAGATGCAGGCAATCGGCCAGCTGGCCGGGGGTGTCGCCCATGATTTCAACAACTTGCTGACCGCGATCTCGGGCCATTGCGACCTGCTGTTGCTGCGGCACGATCAGGGCGATCAGGACTATGCCGATCTGGTGCAGATCCACCAGAACTCCAACCGCGCCGCCAGTCTGGTCAGCCAGTTGCTGGCGTTTTCGCGCAAGCAGAACCTGCGCCCCGAACTGCTGGACCTGCGCGACACGCTGGCCGACCTCACCCATCTGCTGAACCGGCTGGTGGGCGAGCGGGTGCGCCTGGTGCTCAACCACGACCCGGAACTGCAATCGATCCGCGCCGACAAGCGGCAGCTGGAACAGGTGATCATGAACCTGGTGGTCAATGCCCGCGACGCCATGCCCGAGGGCGGCGAGATCCTGGTCGAAACCCGGAATCTTGAGCTGAAAAAGCCGCTTGAGCGCGACAATGCCACGGTCCCGGCGGGCCAGTACATCGAGGTCGATGTCACCGATCAGGGCCATGGCATCGCGCCCGACAAGCTCAAGAAGATCTGGGAGCCCTTCTACACCACCAAGCGCAACGCCGAGGGTACGGGCCTAGGCCTGTCGACGGCCAATGGCATCGTCAAGCAGACCGGCGGCTACATCTTTGTCGACAGCGAGATCGACCGCGGCACCACCTTCCGGCTTTATTTCCCGGCCTTCCAGGCGCTGCCCGAACCGGTGACGCAGCCAGCCGGGCCGCCGGTCCAGCGCCGCGGCTCCGGCGCGGTCGACGGGGTGATCCTGCTGGTCGAGGACGAGGCGCCGGTGCGCGCCTTCGCCTCGCGGGCGCTGCGGCTGCGCGGATATACCGTGCTCGAGGCCGATTGCGCCGAAACCGCGCTCGAGATGCTCGCGGACCCCGAGCTGGCGGTCGATCTGTTCGTCACCGATGTCATCATGCCCGGCATCGACGGCCCGACCTGGGTGGGCGACGCGCTGGCGGACCGGCCGGGGACCCCGGTGGTCTTCGTTTCGGGCTATGCGGAGGACGCCTTCGGCGAAAAGCAGCTGCGCATCCCCAACTCGGTCTTCCTGGCCAAGCCGTTTTCGCTCAGCGACCTGACCGCGACGGTGGAAAAGCAGATGGAGCTGGTGCCGGCGCGCACCGGTCCGCAGGAGTGACCGCGCACCCGATTGGCCTGCGGCAGCGGAGCGGACCCGCGCCCGACAGCGGCCCGCCGCGCGAGCCTCCGGACCGCCTCAGCCGCGGCCGGACCCGCCGCGCGCCG
>CAUJIU010000103.1 GCA_963205075.1 Pseudomonadota bacterium
GACATTCCGCCTTCAAGAACCACAACCCTGGGATGTGTCTTGCCCGACATTCCCACCGCCTCTGCCGCCGACCTTTGCTTGGCCGGTCTGTTGAATCCGGTCACCCTCCGGGTGCCGATACCTGATTTCTAACTGCTCGAACCCGGTGCCGTTACACCGACACGCATGATTTCCCATTCTAGCGTGATCCCGCTGGAATCGTAAACCTTTTTCCGCACCTCCTCGCCCAGACCCTCCAGATCGGCGGCGGTGGCGCCCCCGGCATTGGTCAGGAAGTTGGAATGCATCCGGTTCATCACCGCCCCGCCGCGCCGCGCGCCGCGCATCCCGGCCTCGTCGATCAGCTTCCAGGCCTTCAGTTCATGGGTATCGTCGGCCCGCCCGGTGCTGGAAAACCCCGCCGGATTGCGGAAGGTCGAGCCGGCGGTGCGGTCGCGGGTGGGTTGCGAGGCATCGCGGCGGGCCAGCTGATCGGCCATGCGGCGCTCAAGCTCGTCCGGTGCGCCGCGCGGGCAGCGGAAAGCCGCCGAGACGATGATGGCGCCGTCGGGCAGCCGGCTCTGGCGATAGGCCAGATGCAGGTCGGCGGCGGCAATCACCGCCTCGCGCCCGTCGCGCCCGATCACGGTGGCCGAGACCAGCGCATCGGCAATGTAGCTGCCATAGCAGCCCGCATTCATGCGCACCGCGCCGCCGATGGTGCCCGGAATGGTGCGCAAGAAGGTCAGGTCCAGCCCCGCTTCGGCCGCGCGCCGCGCCACATGGGCATCAAGCGCCGCCGCGCCGGCCTCGACCGTGTCGCCCGTGATCTCGATGCCGTTGAAGCCGCGCCCCAGCCGCACCACCACCCCCGGAATGCCGCCATCGCGCACGATCAGGTTGGAACCGACGCCCATGGCGAAAACCGGCACCGATGGGTCCAGAGCGGCCAGAAACTGGCTCAGATCGGCGGCGTCGGCGGGCTGGAACAACCATTGCGCCGGACCGCCCACACGCAGCCAGGTCAGGTCGGCCAGGGGCCGGTCGGCCGTCAGAACCCCGCGCACCGGCGGCATCTGGTCAGTCATCGGCAGCTTCGCGCCGGGACCGGATATGGCAGATCACCAGCCCCATCAGCGCCCCGATCCCGGCCGGAGCCACCATCAGCACCGCGGCGATGGCGTAGCCGATGGCGGAATACCCGTCAGACTGCATCCGCCCCACCACGATCAGTGCCGCAAAGACCATCGCCGCCGCGGCGACCAGCAGCCAGACCGAAACCCGCTGCCCGATGCTGGTCAGCCAATAGCCGACCCCGGCACCAATCAGCAGAAAAATCAATGGCATGACAATGAGCATTGCCTAGCCCTCCCGGAATCTCGCGCGCATCCAGCGCAGCAGGAAAAACAGCGGCCACCGCAGAACCGAACCGGCGGCAGCCAGAACCAGCAGACCGATCCACGGGCCGTTCTGGACAAACACCCAGACCAGCAGCGGCAGCCCCACCCCGATCAGCAGCCGCGCCCGCGCCCGGTGCTGGTCGCGCGACGGGATCATGGCGGCCACATTGGCCGCAATCAACCAGATCAGCGCCAGGATCAGCGAGGGCGAAACATCCATGCCGGTCAGACTACACCAGCCCGGCCAGCGCCGCCAGCAATGCGGCGAGCGCCGACAGCAGCCCCGCCCAGGGCACCCAGACCGGCACCCGGAACGGCGCCGGGGCGCCGGACCGCTTGATCGCGATCAGCGCGGCGTTGACCAGCGCGAAGATCGCCAGCAGCACCAGCGACGCGATCTCGGCCAGCGCCGCCACCGGCAGGGCCAGCGCCGAGAGGATCACCGCGCCGCCCACCAGGAGGCTGGCCCGCACCGGCGTGCCGCTGCGGGCGCCCACCTGCGCCAGCATCGACAGGCCCCGGCTGCGCCGACCGACCCCCAGCAGCACCCGCGCCGCCATGACGATCTGCGCCAGCACCCCGTTGACGGCGGCCGCCACCGCGATGGCGGAAAGGAATCGCGGGTCGCCGCCGGTCGCGGTCTGCCAGACCAGCGCCAGGGGCTGCGCGCTGGATGCCAGCGCCTCGGCGGGTACCGACCGCACCGCCGCCAGCGACACCAGCCCGTAGAGCGCCGCCGTGATCGCCAGCGCCAGCAGGATGCCGCGCGGCATGATGCGGTTGGGGTCGCGCACCTCCTCGGCCATGTTGGCCAGATCCTCGAAGCCGATGAAGGCGAAAAAACACAACGAGACCGCGCCGATCACCCCGAGCATTTCGGGCGGCGGCGGCGCCAGCCATTCGGCGACCGGCGCGGCGGTCATTCCCGCCCAGCTGACCAGCAACAGGCCCACCACCTCGATCACCGTGAACAGCGCCGCAAAGGCCAGGCTGCGCAGGGCACCGGCCACCGCCACCAGGGTCAGGAGCACCCCGCCGGCGACGATGGCGACGCTGTCGGCTACCGGCACGAAGGTGACCAGATAGCCGACCCCGCCGCGCAGCACCGCCCCGGCGGCGACGATGGCCGACACGACGATGGCCAGACCGACAAGGAGGCCCAGCCAGCGGCGGCCGAAACCGGCCTCGACATAGGCGACCTCGCCGGCGGCTTCGGGCATGCGGGTGGTCAGTTCGCAATAGCTCAGCGCCGACGGCAGCGCCACCAGGGCCGCCAGCAGAAAGGCCAGCGGCGTCCAGATCCCGGCAGACCCCGCCACGATCCCGACCAGCACGTAGATGCCGGCCCCGACCATGACGCCGACGCCATAGGAGGTCAGCAGACCGAGCCCGATCTGCCGCTTGAGCGTGCCGCCCGGGGTCATCGCTTCAGCCGTTCGGCCAGGCCATAGGCCCAGGCGCTGATGGTGCCCGCCCCGAGGCAGACCACCATGTCGCCGGGCTTCGCATGTGCGCGCACCAGCGCCTCCAGCGCCGCCTCGTCGGCGACGGCGCAGGCATGGCGATGCCCGTGCCGGATCAGCCCGGCCACCAGATCATCGCGGCTGGCGCCGGGGATCGGGTCTTCGCCCGCCGCATAGACCTCGGCGATGCCGACCACGTCGGCCTCGTTGAAGCAGCCGCAGAACTCCTCGAACAGGTGGCTCAGGCGGGTGTAGCGGTGCGGCTGGTGCACGGCGATGACCTTGCCCTCGGTCGCCTGCCGCGCGGCGCGCAGGACCGCCGCGATCTCGACCGGGTGGTGGCCGTAATCGTCGATGATGGTGTCGCCGCCGACCTCGCCCACGCGGGTAATTCGGCGGTTGACCCCGGCAAATCCGGCCAGGGCGGCGCGGATCTCGTCCTTCTTCATCCCCAGATGGCGGGCCACGGCCACCGCCGCCAAGGCGTTGGAAACGTTGTGGTCGCCGGGCATGGGCAGGGTGCAGCCGTCAATCTGCCGGCCCTCGGCCTGCAGCGCGATGTCGAAATGCGCCACGCCCTTGACGTAGCGAAGGTTGACCGCGCGAACATCGGCCTGCGCGTTGAACCCGAAGGTCAGCACCCGCCGGTCGGTGATCCGGCCCACCAGCGCCTGCACCTCGGGGTGGTCGGTGCAACAGACGGCCAGTCCGTAAAACGGGATGTTGGAGACGAAATCATAAAATCCCTGGCGCAGGTTTTCGATGGTGCCCCAGTGCTCCATGTGCTCGGGGTCGATATTGGTGACGATGGCGATGGTGGCGGGCAGGCGGTTGAAGGTGCCGTCGCTTTCATCGGCCTCGACCACCATCCATTCGCCCTGCCCCATGCGCGCATTGGAGCCGAAGCGGTGGATGATGCCGCCATTGACCACGGTCGGATCGAAACCGCCGGCATCGAGCAGGGTGGCCACCAGCGTCGTCGTGGTGGTCTTGCCATGGGTGCCCGCGACGGCGACGTTGGACTTGAGCCGCATCAGCTCGGCCAGCATCTCGGCGCGGCGGACCACCGGCAGGCCGCGCTTGCGCGCCTCGTCCAGCTCGGGATTGCCGGGCTTGATGGCCGACGAGATCACCACCACCTCGGCCCCCGCGAGGTTCCCGGCCCGCTGGCCGACATGGATCACCGCGCCGGCCCTGGCCAGACGGTCGGTGATCGGCGAGGATTTCAGGTCGGAGCCCTGCACCCGGTAGCCCAGATTGAGCAGCACCTCGGCGATGCCCGACATGCCGATGCCGCCGATGCCGACAAAATGGATCGGGCCGACATCGAGGGGCAGTTTGGTCGCGGCGGCGTTCATGGGCGTCAGGCTTTCACATTCGCAATGTCTTCGATCAGGGCCACCAGGCGCCCGGTCGCGTCGGGCATGCCGCATTCCAGCGCGGCGGCGGCCATGGCGCCGGCGCGCGCCGGGTCCGACAGGATCGCGCCGATGTGCTTGCTCAGGCCGCCCGCGTCAAGGTCGGATTCCTGGATCACCACCGCGCCGCCGGCCTCGGCCAGCCCGCGGGCATTGGCGGTCTGGTGGTCGGCGGTGGCGGCGGCATAGGGGATCAGGATCGCCGGACGGCCGATCACCGAGATATCGGCAATGGTCGAGGCGCCGGCGCGGGCAATGACCAGCTGCGCCTCGGCGATGCGGTCCGGCAGGTCGGTGAAAAAGGTCTGGACGACGGCCGGAATGCCGGCACCGGCATAGGCGGCCTCGACGCGCTCGACATCTTCGGGACGGGCCTGATGGGCCACGCGCAGATGGCGGCGGACATCGTCGGGCAGCGCCGCCATCGCGGCGGGCACCATGTCTGAAAGCACGCGCGCCGCCTGGCTGCCGCCGGTGACAAGGACCGACATCGGGTAGTCGCCCGGCGCGATATAGCCCGCACCCGCCCGGTCGAGCACCGCCTTGCGCACCGGGTTGCCGGTATGCTCGCGCCGCACCCCGCCGCGCCCTTCGGTCGGCCAGGTGCCGCAGGCCAGCACCTTGACCCGCCGACGATGTGAAAAGAAGGCATTGACCCGGCCCAGCACGCCGTTCTGTTCATGGATCATGCGCGGCAGCTTGAGCATATGTGCCGCCGAAATGGCCGGGATCGACGGGTAACCGCCAAAGCCGATCACTGCCGCGGGCTTGTCGGCCATCATGGCGCGCATGGCGGCGAATGTGCCCCTGACGATCTGCGGGCCGACCATCAGCTTGGCCCAGAGCCCGCCGCGTGAAAAGGTGCCGCTGGCGACCACCTCGATGGTCACCGCTTCGGGAAATCCGCCGGTGTAGCGCGCGCCGCGCTCGTCGGTCGAGAGCTTCACCCGCCAGCCCCTGGCCAGCATCGCCTCGGCCAGCGCCTGGGCGGGAAACATGTGGCCGCCGGTGCCGCCGGCCGCGATGATCAGAAGTGGGGCGGCCATCAGCGGCCCCAGCGCTTGAGCACGTCGGCGATCTCGCCCTGTGGCCGGCTGCGGGTCAGTGCCAGCAGCATCCCCAGCGCGATCCCGCCCGCGATCAGCGACGAACCACCGTAGGAGACAAACGGCAGCGTCATGCCCTTGGCCGGCAGGAGCCGCACCGCCACGCCGATATTGATCATCGCCTGGATGCCGAACGACGCCGCCAGCCCCACGCCAGCCAGCCGCACGAAGGGGTCACGCTCCTTGGTCAGCCGGTAGAGCGAGCGGATGACGATGACCGCGAACAGCGCGATGATGATGAACACGCAGACCAGCCCGTATTCCTCGGCCGCCACCGCGACGATGAAGTCGGTATGCGCATCGGGCAGCGACCATTTGACCTGCCCCTCACCCACGCCGACGCCGAAGAAACCGCCCTCGCGGATGGCGTTGGTGGCATAGCCCAACTGGGTGGTGGGATCGACCTCGGGGCTGAGAAAGCCGTCGATCCGGCGGGCGAAATGCTCGGAATTGGAATAGGCGACCGTGCCAGTCAGCACCACCAGCCCGCCCAGCAGCAGGATCAGCATCACCGGCGCTCCGGCAACGAAATAGATCACCCCCCAGGAAAACAGCACCAGCACCGCCTGGCCAAAGTCGGGTTGCAGCGCCAGCAGCAGGGTGACGAAGGCCACGATGATGAAGGAGTAGAGCCGCCCCGGCGGCCCGCCGATCTCCTGGCTTGCCGACATGAACCAGGCGGTCAGGACAATCAGCCCCGGCTTGAGAAACTCGGAGGGCTGGATCGAGCCGAAGCCCAGCGAAAACCAGCGCACCGCGCCCTTGCCGTAATCGGTGCCGAAGAAGGGCAGAAGCGCAATGGCGCAGATCGCCACGAAGAAGCCCAGCACGCCAAAGCGCCGGATCAGCCGCGGCGGCAGCATCGAGATGACCAGCATGACGCTCAGCGCCAGCCCGCCAAAGACCGCCTGCCGGATCACGTAGTGAAACGGGTCGAGCCCGTTGCGGGCCGCCAGCGGCGGCGAGGCCGCCAGGCCCAGCAGCAGGCCGATGCCGAACAGGATCAGGATGCAGGACATGGTCCAGCGATCGATGGTGCGCCACCAGCGCGGGAGTACCGGGTCCCCGACTTGCACCGGGTATTCCCGATGGATCATTTCCGTCATTGCTGTGCCCGCCGTTGCCTCGTCGCGCCCGGTTTTCCGGGTCTGGGGCCACGGTAACGCCGTTTCGCCTGCGATTCCAGAGAAATGACAGGCGGTTTCGGCGGTCTGCCGCCGAGGCCACCCTTGCGCGGCGCGGGTTTTCGCGGCAGGCCGGGCGGCATGGAAGTCCAGACCCTGATCCTTGGCGCCGGCGCGGCCGGACTGTTCTGCGCGGCCCATTGCGGGCCCGGCGCGCTGCTTGTCGATCATGCGGCGGCGGCGGGCGAGAAGATCCGTATTTCAGGCGGCGGTCGCTGCAACTTCACCAATATCGGCACCACGCCGGCACAGTTCATCTCCGCCAACCGGCATTTCGCCAAATCGGCGCTGAGCCGATACACGGCGCGCGATTTTCTGGCACTGGTCGAGGCGCGCGGCATCGGCTGGCACGAAAAGACGCTGGGTCAGCTGTTCTGCGACCGCTCTGCCAAGGACATCGTGGCGATGCTGCTCGACATGGTCGCGGCCAACGGCGCCGACCTCTGGCTGCGCACCGAAACCGGCGATATCGGCCATGACGGCGAGCGGTTCCGCGTGGTTCTGCGCCGGCAGGGCCAGTCCACCATCGTCCGCGCCCGGCATCTGGTGGTGGCGACCGGAGGCAAATCCATCCCCAAGATGGGCGCGACCGGGCTGGCCTATCAGATCGCCGAGCAATTCGGCCACGAGGTCACGCAGACGCGGCCCGCGCTGGTGCCGCTCACCGTCACCGATGCCAGCCTTGCGGGCCTTGCCGGGGTGGCCCTGCCGGTGCGCGCGCGAGCCGAACGCGGTCCGGCCTTTGACGAGGCGATGCTGTTCACCCATCGCGGCCTTTCCGGCCCGGCGATCCTGCAGGTCTCGTCCTATTGGCGCGAGGGCGAGGAGATCGAGATCGATCTGCTGCCGGGGCGCGACCTTGGCGCCCGGCTGCGCGCCGCCCGCAAGGCATCGGGCAAGCGGCAGGTCGCGACCGTGCTGGGCGAGCATCTGCCCAACCGGCTGGCCGAGCATCTGGCGGGCGCGCTGGGCCTGAGCGGCACCATCGCCGACCAGAGCGACGCGGCCATTGACGCGATCACCGCGGCGCTGTCGGCCTGGCGGCTGCGGCCAGCGGCATCCGAAGGCTACCGCACGGCGGAAGTGACGCTGGGCGGGGTCGATACCGATGGGCTGTCCTCGACCACCATGATGTCAAGGACCGTGGACGGCCTTTATTTCATTGGCGAATGCGTCGATGTCACCGGCTGGCTCGGCGGCTACAACTTCCAGTGGGCCTGGTCCTCGGCCCATGCGGCGGGCCGGGCGATCGCGGCGCGCCTGACCTGAGCCTCAGCCCAGATATGCGCGCACCTGCGCCATGAAATCCTCGCCGCGCCGCTCGAAATTGTCATACTGGTCAAAGCTCGCGGCGGCCGGCGCCAAGAGCACCACCTCGCCCGGCTGCGCCTCACGGGCCGCGCTTTGCACGGCGCGCGCCATGTCGGTGCAGATCTCGATCTCGATCCCCGGCAACTGGCGGGCAAAGGCCGCCGCCTCGCGTCCGATCACATAGGCCTTGGCGACCGCGCCCAGATGCGGGACCAGGCCGGAAAGCCCGCCCTCTTTCTCCAGCCCTCCGCAGATCCAGCGGATGCGCGGGAAGGCCGCCAGCGCCTTGGCGGCGGCATCGACATTGGTGGCCTTGGAATCGTTGACGAAACGGACGCCACCGGCCTCGGCCACCAGCTGGCTGCGATGGGGCAGCCCCGGATAGGTCTGCAATGCCGCCTCGATGGCCTTGGGGCCAAGGCCCAGCGTCCGCACCGCGGCATAGGCGGCGCAGGCGTTCTGGTGGTTGTGGGCGCCGGGCAGTCCGGCGACGGCACGCAGGTCGATGGCCGCGACCTGTTTGCCCCGCCGCCATTCGCTGAGAAACCCCTTGCGCGCGAAGACCGACCAGCCCTCGCCCGCCAGCTTCTGCCCCGACGACACCCGGATCACCCGGTCATCGCCCGCGCCTTCGGCCAGCTGGTTGGCCAGATAGCGCCCCTCGGGCTCGTCAACGCCGATCACCGCGCGGTCGGGGCCGCCTTCGGAAAAGAGGCGCCGCTTGGCGGCGAAATAGCCGCCGATACCGGCATGGCGATCAAGATGATCGGGCGAAAAGTTGGTGAACACCGCCACATCCGGCGTCAGGGCGCGGGCCAGATCGGTCTGGTAGGACGACAGTTCGATCACCACCGCGTCGCCGTCCTGCGCGGGCGCGATGTCGAGCACGCCGCGCCCGATATTGCCCGCCAGCTGCGCCCGCCGCCCGCAGGACTGCAGGATGTGGTGGATCAGCGCCGATGTGGTCGACTTGCCGTTGGAGCCGGTGACGGCAATGACCTTGGGCACCTGCTCGAACCCGTCCCATTCGGGGGTGGCGAAAGAGCGGAAGAACAGGCCGATATCATTGTCCACCGGCACGCCCGCGTCCCAGGCGGCGGCGATGGCGGCATGGGGCGCGGGGTAGAGATGCGGGATGCCGGGCGAGGTGACAAGGCAGGCAACCCCTCCGAGCGCGCCCGGTCGGGTCAGATCGGCGACCGTCAGCCCCTCGGCCTCGGCGGCATCGCGCGCGGGCTGGCTGTCATCCCAGCACAGGGGCAGCGCGCCGCCTGCGACCAGCGCCCGCGCCGTGGTCAGGCCCGACCGGCCAAGGCCGAGTACGGCCACGGTCTTGCCTTCATAGCCGCGCACTGGAATCATCGGGCCCTCCTGACTTGGCCAGAGCTTGACCGGATCGGCGCCGTCGGCGCAAGCGGCATGGGTTGGCCGGCGCCCCGCTAGCGCACCTTGAGCGTGGCCAGTCCGACCATCGCCAGGATCAGCGAGATGATCCAGAACCGGATCACGATCTGCGGTTCGGCCCAGCCCTTTTTCTCGTAATGGTGGTGGATCGGGGCCATCAGGAACACCCTTTTGCCGGTGCGCTTGAAGTAGAGCACCTGGATGATGACCGACAGCGCCTCGACCACGAACAGCCCGCCGACAATCGCCAGCACGATCTCGTGCTTGGTGGCCACCGCGATGGCGCCGAGCGCGCCGCCAAGGGCGAGGCTGCCGGTATCGCCCATGAACACCGCCGCGGGCGGGGCGTTGTACCACAAGAATCCCAGCCCCCCGCCGATCAGCGCGGCGCAGAAGATCAGGATCTCGCCGGTATCGGGGATGTAGTGCACTTCGAGATACTGGGTGAAGTCGACCCGCCCGACCGCATAGGCGATGATGCCGAATGCGCCGGCGGCGATCATCACCGGCATGATCGCCAGCCCGTCGAGGCCATCGGTCAGGTTGACCGCATTGGCGGCGCCGACGATCACGATCACCGAAAAGGGCACGAACATTAGCCCCAGATTGAACAGCGTGTTCTTGAAGATGGGCAGGGCCAGCTGGTTGGTCAGCGCATCGGGGTGGTACTGCGCCGCCCAGTAGCCGGCGATGGCCGCCACGATCAGCCCCAGCGCCATGCGCAGCTTGCCCGAAACCCCGGCCGAAGTCTGCTTGCGCACCTTGGCATAGTCATCGGCAAAGCCGATCAGCGCGAAGGACAGGGTGACGAACATCACCATCCAGATGAAGGCATTGTCGAGCCGCGCCCATAGCAGCGTCGAGACCGTCAGCGCCCCCACGATCAGCAGCCCGCCCATGGTGGGCGTGCCCGCCTTGGCGAAATGGCCTGCCGGGCCGTCGAGCCGGATCGGCTGGCCCTTGCCCTGCTTGCGCCGCAGCACGTTGATCAGCGGCCGGCCAAAGATGAAGCCGAAGATCAGCGCCGTCATGAACGATCCGCCGGCCCGAAAGGTGATATACCTGAAAAGGTTGAAGAAATCGCCCCCGTCGGACAATGCGGTCAGCCAATAGAGCATTCGTTACGCCTCTCGTTCCAGAATCGGGCTGCGATGCCCCAGTTTGCGGATTGCGTCAACGACAATGCTGACCCGGCTGCCCTTTGATCCCTTGACCAGCACCACATCGCCGGCCCGGATCATCCGCGCCAGAAACGGGATGATATCCTCGGGCCGCTCGACATGGCGGCCCCGGTGGTTCTCGGGCAACGCCTCCCAGAGCGCGCGCATCCTTGGGCCCACGCAATGCACCGCGTCGATGCCGGGCATCGCGGGGTCGGCGGCCATGCCCCGGTGCAGGTCGATCTCGGTCGGCCCCAGTTCCAGCATGTCGCCCAGTATGGCGATGCGCCGCCCGGCAACCGCGACCCCGCCGCGGCCCCGGCCGGGCGAGGCATGGGCCAGCACGTCAAGCGCGGCACTCATCGAGGTCGGGTTGGCGTTGAAGGCATCGTCGATCAGGTCCACGGTCTCGCCATCGCGGGCGGGATCGAGAACCACCACCTCGCGGGTGCCGCGCCCGGCCGGCGGCGCCCATGCGGCAAGCCCGCACAGGCTGCGCGCCCGGTCGGCGCCAAGCGCCGTCGCCACGGCAAGCACCCCGATGGCATTGACCGCGAAATGCCGCCCCTCGCTGCCGACCTTGAGCATGAACGGCGTGCGCCAGGCCCGGCCGCGCGCCGTGGTGGCGCCCTGCCCGACCCGGATATCCCGGAGGCGATGATGGTTCTGCGCGCCCTGCCCGAAGGTCACGATCCGCGCCTGCGCCTTGCGGGCGGCGGCGGTCAGGATCGGCGTGGTCGACAGGTCGCCGTTGAGCACCGCAACGCCGCCCGGCTCCAGCCCCTCGCAGATGGTGGCCTTTTCGGCGGCGATGCCCTCCAGCCCCTCGAAGGCGGCCAGATGCGCCTCGGCGATCAGGGTGATCATCACCACATGCGGTCGGACCTGCCGCGCCAGCGGCGCGATCTCGCCGGGGTGGTTCATCCCGATCTCGAACACCGCGAAATCGGTGTCGGGGGGCATCCGCGCCAGTGTCAGCGGCACGCCCCAATGGTTGTTGTAGCTGGCCTCTGCGGCATGGACCCGGCCCTGCCCCGCCAGCGCCGCGCGCAGCATCTCCTTGGTCGAGGTCTTGCCGACCGAGCCGGTGATGGCGGCGATGCGGGCCGATGTGCGCGCCCGCGCGGCGCGGCCCAGCGCCACCAGCGCCTCCAGCACATCGGGCACGATCAGCAGCGGCGCATCCCCGGCCAGGCCATCGGGCCGGTGATCCACCAGCGCGGCGGCGGCCCCTGCGGCCAATGCCGCGGCCACGAAATCATGCCCGTCGCGGACCGATTTCAGCGCCACGAACAGATCGCCCGGCTGCAAGGTCCGGGTGTCGATGGAAACGCCCTCGGCCTGCCAGGCCCTGGTCGAGCGCCCGCCCGTCGCCCGGTCGGCGTCCTGAGAGGTCCAGAGCGCCATCACAGCCGCCCGTCCAGCGCCGCGACCGCGACGCTGGCCTGCTCGACATCGTCGAAGGGCAGGATGTCGTCGCCGACGACCTGCCCGGTCTCATGGCCCTTGCCGCAGATCAGGAGCGCATCGCCCGGCCCCAGCGCATCGACCCCGCGCAGGATCGCCTCGGCCCGGTCGCCGACATCGGTGGCGGTGTCGGCGGCCCCGCCCTGAGCGACGCCCGCCATGACCGCGGCGCGGATGCGGGCGGGGTCTTCGCTGCGGGGGTTGTCATCGGTCACGATCACCACATCGGCAAGGTCGGAGGCCGCGCGCCCCATCAGCGGGCGCTTGGTGGTGTCGCGGTCGCCACCGGCGCCGATGATGGCCACGATCCGGCCCAGCACATGCGGGCGCAGGGCGGCGATGGCGGTCTGCACCGCGTCGGGCGTGTGGGCATAGTCGACATAGACGGCGGCGCCATTGTCGCGGGTGGCGGCGTGCTGCATCCGCCCGCGCACCGTCGTCAGGCGCGGCAGCGCCTCGAAAACCTCGGCCGGATCGGCCCCGGCGGCGATGACCAGCCCGGCGGCCACCAGCACGTTCTGGGCCTGAAACCCGCCAACGAGGTTGAGCCGCACCACCTGCGCCGCGCCCTGCCATTCAAAGCGCAGCTCCTGCCCGGTGGCGTCGAACCGCTGCGCCGTCAGCCGCAGCCGCGCCCGCGCATCGCGCCCGACGCTGATGACCTCCTGCCCGCGCCCGCCGGCGATCCGCGCCATCTCGGGGCCGCGCGGGTCGTCGATGTTGATGACGGCAATGCCCTCCTCGGGCAGCACCCGGTCAAACAGGCCCGCCTTGGCGGCGAAATAGGCGTCAAAACTGTGGTGATAATCCAGGTGATCCTGGGTGAAGTTGGTGAAACCGGCCGCCGCCAGAATGACCCCGTCGAGCCGGAACTGGTCGAGACCGTGGGACGAGGCCTCCATCGCGGCATGGGTCACGCCGGCCCGCGCCGCTTCTGCCAGCGCCTTGTGCAGGGTGATCGGGTCGGGCGTGGTATGGCGCAGCGGCGCGGTCCACGAGCCTTCGATGCCGGTGGTGCCCAGGTTGATGGCGCTAAAGCCCAGCTCCTCCCAGATCTGGCGGGCAAAGCTGGCCACGCTGGTCTTGCCGTTGGTGCCGGTGACGGCCACCATGGTTTCGGGCTGCGGCCCGAACCAGAGCGCCGCGGCATGGGCCAGCGCCTGACGTGGCTCCTGCGCCAGCACCAGCGCGGCATCCGATCCCGCCAGTTCCTCGCGCGCGAGGCTCGCGCCCTCGGTGTCGGTCAGGATGGCGGCCGCGCCCATGCGCAGGGCATACTGGATGAAGGCGCCGCCATGGATGTGACTGCCCGGCAGGGCCGCAAACAGATAGCCCGGCCTGACCTCGCGGCTGTCGGCGGTCAGCCCGGTGATGCGCGGATCGCGGCCGGCCGGCGCGGTCAGGCCGAGGGCCGAGAGGGTGACCGAAATGCCATCGAGATGCGCCTTCTTCGACATTCCGCCCCGCTTGCCTGCCTGCTTCAGTTGGAGGTCAGTGTTACACCGTCCGCCTCGGCAGTTTCAATCTGTGGCCGCATCCCCAGTATCGGCGCGATGCGGCGGATCATTTCGGCGGCGACCGGCACCGCCGTCCAGCCGGCGGTGCGGCGCGGCTCGGACCCGGAGGTTTCGACCGGCTCGTCGAGCGAGACCACCAGCACATAGCGCGGATCGCTGGCCGGGAAGAACGAGGCAAAGGTGGCGATGACCTTGTCGTCGTAATAGCCGCCCTGCGGGTTGGGCTTGTCGGCGGTGCCGGTCTTGCCGCCGACGTCGTAGCCTTCGACATCGCCGAAGGTGGCGGTGCCGTGCTGGACCACCTCGCGCAGCATCGAGCGCATGATGCGCGAGGTCGCCTCGGAAATGATGCGCGGCCCGGTCTGGGCGCGATCCTGCCGGATCAGGGTCGGTGTCACCAGCGTGCCGCCGTTGACGATCGAGGCATAGGCGGCCGCCAGATGCAGCGGCGAATCCGAAACCCCGTGGCCGTAGCCGATGGTCATGGTCGAGATCTCGGACCATTGCGCCGGAAACAGCGGACGGCCGCTGCGCGCCTCGCTCAGCTCGATCGAGGTCGGCTGCAACAGGCCGAGCGAGTCCAGAAACTCCCGCTGCCGGTCGGCGCCGATCTGCAGGGCGATGCGCGCCGTGCCGATGTTGGACGACTTGACCACCACGTCGGTGACGCTCAGCTGCGCACCGTAATTGTGGAAATCGCGGATGCGGAACCGGCCCCATGTCAGCGGGCCGCGGGTGTCGATCATGGTATCGGCGTTGACCAGCCCAAGCTCGAGCGCCTGCGACACGGCAAAGACCTTGAAGGTCGAGCCCAGTTCGTAGACGCCCTGCACCGCACGGTTGAACAAGGGGTTGTCATCGGGGCTGGTTTCCGGCGACAGCGCCGGGCGGGTATTGGGATCGAAATCCGGCAAGGAGACCATGGCGATCACCTCGCCGGTATGCACGTCCAGCAGCACGGCAGAGGCGGCCTTGGCATTCATCAGCATCATGCCGCCCGCCAGCACTTCCTCGGCGGTGGCCTGCACGGTCAGATCGAGCGACAGCGTCAGCGGCGCGCCCTGGTTGGCCGGGTCGCGCAGATAGGCGTCGAACTGGCGTTCGACCCCGGCCACGCCGATCACCTCGGCCGAATCCACGCCTTCGCGCCCGTAGGTCGCCCCGCCCAGCACCTGCGCGGCGATCGGGCCATTGGGATAGAGCCGCGCCTCGCGCGGGCCAAAGAGCAGGCCGGGCTCGCCGATGTCATGCACCGCCTGAAGCTGTTCGGGGCTGATCTGGCGGCGCACCCAGACGAATTTGCGCGTGCCGGTGAAGTCGGTGCGCAGCCGCTCGGCGTCCAGTTCGGGGAAGATCTCGGCCAGCCGCGTTGCCGCCGCCTCGGGGTCGATCATCTGCTGCGGCTGGGCGTAGAGCGCGTAAGTATCCAGATTGGTGGCCAGAATCCGGCCATTGCGGTCCAGGATATCGGCGCGCTGGCCGATGATCGGGCTGCCTGACGCGGCCGCGCGCGGCTCGACCGGATCGGTGGTGGCGATATAGGCCATGCGCCCGCCGATCAGCAGAAAGCCGCCCAGAAACGCCACGGCGAGCAGGATCAGCCGGCTTTCGGCCTGCAGCCGGGCGCGGTCGCGCATTTCCTCGTGGCGCATGCGCTTGTTCTCGCGCTCGATGGCGTCGGGATTCTCGCCGCGCTCGCGGGCGCGCAGGATCCGGGCGAGAGGGCGCAGCGGCGTGCGGATCACAGCGGCTCCTCCGTGGTGGCAAGCTGGCCCACGACCTCGACCGCGCCGGTGATCGGCAGGACCGGGGGCAGCGGATACATCACCTGGTCCACCTCGCCGAAGGCATCGGGCATCAGCGGCAACAGCCCGAGACGGTCGAAATTCAGGTCCGCCAGATCGCGCAGGCGGTCGGGCCGGTTGAGATAGGCCCATTCGGCCCGCAGCATGTTGAGCCGAGAATGCGCCGCGCCGATCTGTTCCTGCAACGACTGGACCGAGCGCACCGCCGCCTGGGTGCGATAGTTCTGCTGATAGGCCCAGAAGCCCAGCGCAATCACCGAAACCGCCGCCATGACCAGAACGAAGCCGCGCATCTACCGTCTCCCCCGCTTCATCGGCATGCCCATCAGGCCCGGATCGATCCGGCCTGCGGGCGCATCGGTGCGCCGCGCCACCCGCAACAGCGCCGAACGGGCGCGGGGATTGGCGGCGAGTTCCTCGGCATCCGGGCCGACCGGCTTGCGCGTGACCTGCGCGAAGGCCGCCGGGGCACGGTCGGTCTCGGGGGCGTAGCGGTTGGCATTGCCGCCGCCGCCGGAGCGC
Organism: Pseudomonadota bacterium; assembly: GCA_963205075.1. Lineage (GTDB taxonomy): Bacteria > Pseudomonadota > Alphaproteobacteria > Rhodobacterales > Rhodobacteraceae > KLAP22. The sequence goes on from CAUJIU010000103.1 coordinate 15,737, forward strand.
AGCTGCATGAAGCGCTTGACCATCCGGTCCTCGACCGAGTGAAAGGTCACGACAGCCAAGAGCCCGCCGGGCCTGAGCGCGCGCTCGGCCGCCATCAGCCCCTCGGCCAGCTCGCCATATTCGTCATTGACCGCGATGCGCAGCGCCTGGAACGAGCGGGTGGCGGGGTGGCTCTGGCCGGGTTTCTGGCGCGGCAGGCAGCCGGCGATGATGCCGGCCAGTTGCAGTGTGGTGGTGACGGGACGGGCCGCCACAATGGCGCGCGCGATGCGGCGCGAGGCGCGCTCTTCGCCGAAAAGGTAAAGGATATCCGCGATCTCGCTCTCGTCGGCGGTGTTGACCAGATCGGCCGCACTCGGGCCGTCCTGGCTCATCCGCATGTCGAGCGGCCCGTCCTTCTGGAACGAGAACCCGCGCTCGGGCGTGTCGATCTGCATCGACGAAATGCCCAGGTCGAGCACCACGCCATCGAGCGGCCCACCCGCCAGTTGATCAAGCTGCGAGAAGGTGCCGGGCCGCAGCACCAGCCGGTCGCCATAGCTTGCGGCCCAGGGCGCGGCCAGGTCAAAGCTCAGCGGATCGCGGTCCACCGCGATCACCCGGTCGGCGCCGGCGGCCAGCAAGGCCCTGGTATAGCTGCCCGCGCCAAAGGTGCCGTCCAGCCAGAGGCCGCTCGCCGGCGAGACCGCCTTGATCAGGGGCCCGAGCAGGACGGGGATATGGGGCAGGTCGGGGGGCGTCGCGGCAGCGGTCGTCATCACTATCCCCCGGAATCCGGGTCGAGCAGGATGAGCGGGTCGAAGTTGTCGGGCTTGCCGGACAGCCAGGCGGAGGTGGACTTGCCTTCGGTCTCGGAGAAGGTCTCGGCGCGCCAGATCTCGAAATGATCGCCCGCGCCGGAGAAATAGACCTCGCCCTCCTCAAGGCCGATCTTGTTGCGCTGGCGGATCGGGATGATGACGCGGCCGTCCTTGTCAACCTCGGTCGACAGGCTCTGGCCGAGAATGAGGCGCGAAAGCTGGCGGCGGTTCTCTGACCCGCGCGGCAGCGCCAGGATGCCGGCCTCGATCTTGGCGAATTCGGAGAGGGTATAGACGTGCAGGCTGTCTTTCAGATGGTCGCCGTATAGCACCACCAGCCGCGGATTGAGGCCGTCAGTCCAGTCGGGATCACCCTGCTCAAGCGCACGTCGGAACTCGGCGGGGACGGACATCCGACCCTTGCCGTCCAGCTTCTGGACGTATTCGCCTCTGAACCTGCGGACAAAATCCACGCCGCTGTCCCGTTCCCTGCCCCCCGGTTTTCACTGTCCCTGAAACCGAAAACGGCGGATCGAGCTGCTGCCACTGCCCGATCCGCCGCCCTCGTCCCTTTCGGGATGTCCGACTGCGCGCGCCACCTGGGGGGATGTCTGCTCGCTCGCGCGCCGGATCTCTTTGGTCGGGAAAGGCGGACGCCTGTATGAAACCTGCGATTGTTTTGCCGGTGGGGTTCTTGAGATGCCCCTGATCTGCATGTCCGTCTCTTCCGATGGACCGACATTGGCATGGGATTTCATGGTAATCAACGATTTTCTTGGGAAACCATGGGGCCGGCGCCAATCCGGCAGGCTGGAATCGCTGCATTTCTGACGCCTAGGGGCGGCATATGTGGCTCAGGTTGCGGCGGCGCCGCCGATGCCTACCATATATAGATATCTGCCGGCTGAAATCGTGAGTGCCATCATTTCCCGGCAATCTTACCGAAATCTTGAAAACATGGGCCGCGAGCGGCAAAACGACCCCGCCCGGCCGCATGGGGCCGGGCGGATTCGTGTCGTATCCATGAGTTCCCTTGTGGTCCCGCCGCGGTTGATTCGTGCCCGCGCCGGTCAGGCCGCCATCAGCTCATGCCGCCGTCGATCAGGCGCCGGGCCAGCCGCCGATAGGCCTGGGCCGCGGCGCTGTCGCCCAGCGCCACCGGCTTGCCGGCATCGCCGCCCAGCCGGGTGTCGAGGTCGATGGGCAGATCGGCCAGCAGCGGCACGTCGAGCCGGCGCGCCTCCTCGGCCACGCCGCCATGACCGAAGATGTGGCTTTCATGGCCGCAATTGGGGCAGTGGAAGCTCGACATGTTCTCGATCAGCCCCAGCACCGGGGTGTTGAGCGTGCGGAACATGTCCAGCGCCTTGCGCGCATCCAGCAGCGCCACGTCCTGCGGGGTTGAAACCACGATGGCGCCGGTCAGTTGCGTGCGCTGGCAGAGCGTCAACTGCACGTCGCCGGTGCCGGGCGGCAGATCGACCAGCAGCACCTCCAGCTTGCCCCATTCCACCTGCCCCAGCATCTGTTGCAGCGCCCCCATCAGCATCGGGCCGCGCCAGATCACCGCCTTGTCGGGGTCGAGCATCAGGCCGATCGACATCATGGTGACGCCATGGGCGGTCAGCGGAACGATGGTCTTGCCGTCGGGCGAGGCCGGGCGGGCATTGACCCCCATCATCCGCGGCTGCGAGGGGCCGTAGATATCGGCATCCAGCAGCCCGACCCGCCTGCCCTCGCGCGCCAGCGCCACGGCGAGGTTGGAAGCGACCGTTGACTTGCCGACCCCGCCCTTGCCCGAACCGATGGCAATGATCCGGTCCACCCCGGCCACCGGCGCCGGTCCGGCCTGCGGGGTGGGATGGCGCCCGATCTTGAGCGAGGGCGGCTCGCCCGAGGGCGCGGCCTTGGCGGGTGCCGAGGGCCCATGCGCGGTCAGCACCACCGAAACCGAGGTGACGCCGGCAATGGCGCGCACCGCCGCCTCCGCCGCGGCCCGCACCGGCTCCATGGCGCGCGCGGCCTCGGGACTTGGCGCCTCGATCACGAATTTCACGGTGCTTTCCAGGACCCCGAGCGCGCGGACCATATCGGCCGAGACCAGATCGCGACCGTCCGGCAGCCCGATACGGCTTAGTGCCGAGAGAACTTGTTCGCGGGTGATCTGGGGCATCGGGCTGTCCTCGCTGGGGTGGTTTTCGCGTGGCGACCTTGGCCACCAAATGCCGCCGACTGCAAGTCCCGGCTGCCGGGGCCCGGATTCCGGTCAGGGTCTCTTATGCAATTGCTGCATAGCAGCATTGCTGTCGCCCGCTATTGTGCATCTGCAGCATTGGCCTATCTTCAGTCCAGACAGCGCTAACACGAGACTGTCGACGCAATAGATGATGACGAGAAAGAGAGACTACCATGGCCTACGCAACCGAGATCCGCATTCCCGGCGCCGCGCTCATCGAGCGGACTGGCACCTTCATGTCCTCGCTGGCCGACCGCTTCGCCAAGTATCAGCTGTACCGCAACACGGTGCGCGAGCTTGAAGCCCTGTCCGACCGCGATCTGGCCGATCTGGGCCTGCACCGCTCCTCGATCAGGAGCATCGCGCTGGAATCGGCCTACGACGCCTGAGAATTCACGAGACCGGAGCCGTCCCTCCTCCCCCCTGTGGACTGGCTCTGACCGACGATCCGCCGACCTCCTCCCCGAGCGGATCGTCCACTAAGCGGCGGCGCCACCTCCTCCCGGCGCTGCCGCTTACCCGGATACCGGCATTCGGGTCGGCCGACCCTCCCTCGGCCTTGACCTGATGAGTGAACGGCGGCGCCCCCTCCCTGGCGCCGCCGTTTTCATTTCAGGACCGTTCGTCCTTGGGGCTGCCCATGACCATGTAGCTGGTGATCGACCGGACATGGCGCACCGTGCCGAGCGTTTCGGTATGGAAGGCCTTGTAGGCGGGCAGGTCCGCCACCTCGACCCGCAGGATATATTCGAACACCCCCGCCACGTTGTGACACTCGGTCACTTCGGGGGCGCGCAGCATGGCCTGCTCAAAGCCTTCCTGGGCGGCCTTGGAATGGTCCGACAGCCCGACCGCGACATAGACCACATAGGCGCGCCCGGTCTGCGCCGGATCGAGGCGGGCGCGATAGCCGCGGATGACGCCGCGATTCTCCAGATCCTGCACCCGGCGCAGGCAGGCCGAAGGCGACAATCCGACCCGGTCTGCCAGCGCCAGGTTGCTGATCCGCCCGTCCCGCCGCAGCTCCTGCAATATCTTGTCGCTGGTTCGGTCTGAATTGGCCAAGAATTGTGCCTTTCCGCAAATCCCGCGCCATTTGGCAATGAAATTGCCGGAATGGCCAGCTATTCTTGCGCAATGAATCTGGAAATCCTTACCGCGCTGATCGGCTTTGCCTTCGTCTCGTCGGTGACGCCGGGGCCCAACAACATGATGCTGCTGGCCTCGGGGGCCAATTTCGGGCTGCGCCGGTCGGTGCCGCATATGCTGGGGATCTCGATCGGCCATTCCTTCATGGTGACGATGGTCGGGCTGGGGCTGGGGCGGATGTTCGAGCTCTATCCGGCCAGTTTCATCGCCATGAAGGTGGTCAGCGTCGCCTATCTGATCTACCTGGCCTGGAAGATCGCCAATGCCGCCCCGCCCAAGGCGGCGCAGGCGACGGGCAAGCCCTTCAGCTTTCTGCAGGCGGCGGCGTTCCAGTGGGTCAACCCCAAGGCCTGGTACATGGCCGTGACCGCGGTCACCAATTTCACCCCCGATACCGGGCTGCTGACGGGCGCGCTGATCGTGGCGGGGGTGTTTGCCATGACCAACCTGCCCTCGATCACCCTCTGGGCCGGGCTGGGCACGCAACTGCGGCGCCTGCTGACCAACCCGCACCGCCTGCGCGCCTTCAACTGGACGATGGCGGTGCTGCTCATGGCGACGCTCTGGCCGATCCTGACGCATTGAGATTGCCAGGGGCCGGGCAATTGTGTCTGGTTATGGCCATCGCATTCGGGGGCCCATGCAATGATGATGCTGACGACCGATAACCCGACCTTCGTGGCCTATGGCATCGCCGCGGCCATCATGGTGATCAAGATCATGGGTCAGGGCTGGATGACCGTGCTGCGCATGCGGCAGTCCGGCTGGTCGGGACTGGCCAGCGCCGAGGACCTGCGGCCGGGCCTGATCAACGCCAATCCGCGACCGGCCCAGCTGGAACCCAACGAGGCGGTCGAGCGCTCGCGCCGCATGCATCGCAACGATCTGGAGAACATCCCGGCCTTTCTGGCGATCGGGCTGCTGTTCGTGGCGATCGACCCGCCCCATGTTGCGGCGCTGGTGCTGTTTTACGGCTTTGTCGCCGCGCGGCTGTGCCATTCGCTGGCCTATGCCACCGCGCAGAGCCATGAGCTGCGCTCGACCTTCTACACCATCGGTTCGGTCGCGGTGATCGTGATGGCCCTCTGGGTGCTCAAGGCGCTGCTGCTCTGAGGCCGAACGGCGGCGGCGTCAGAACGGTATGTCGTCCGCCTGCCCGGTCGATACCACGAACCGCGCCACCACCTTCTTGGTCCCGGCCTTGTCGAACTCGATGTCCAGCTTGTCGCCCTCGATGTCGATGATCTCGCCATAGCCGAACTTCTGGTGAAACACCCGGTCGCCCACTGCAAAGGCCGAAACCGCCTCGAGATCGATGGTGATGTGGCGCGATTCGGCGGGCTGGGCCATGCCGCGCCCCTGCGCCCGGGTTTGCAGGCGCTTCCAGCCGGGCGAGTTGTAGACATCGGCACGTGCCGCACGCTCGTGCAGCCCCGAGCCCGCCGAAGCACCCGCCACCGGCGAGGCGCTGGCGGCCATGCCGGCCGCCCCGTAGCCGCCGCCATAGAGGCCGGGCGGGGTCAGCACCTCGACATGTTCGGATGGCAGTTCGTCGATGAACCGCGAGGGCAGCGCCGATTGCCACTGGCCATAGACCCGCCGGTTGCCGGCGAATGAAATAGTGCAGAGGATCTCGGCCCGGGTAATGCCGACATAGGCCAGCCGCCGCTCCTCCTCCAGGCCCTTCAGGCCGCTTTCGTCCATGCTGCGCTGGCTGGGAAACAGCCCGTCCTCCCAGCCGGGCAGGAATACGGCCGGAAACTCCAGCCCCTTGGCGGCATGGAGCGTCATCACCGAGACCTTTTCCTCGGCGTCATCGGTGTCATTGTCCATGATCAGCGAGACATGTTCGAGAAAGCCCTGAAGATTGTCGAAGTTTTCCAGCGCCTTGACCAGTTCCTTGAGGTTTTCCAGCCGCCCCGGCGCCTCGGGCGTCTTGTCGGCCTGCCACATGCCGGTATAGCCGCTCTCGTCCAGGATCATCTCGGCCAGTTCGACATGGGTGTCGGCTTCCGCCACCACCTGCTGGTGCCAGCGGTCGAGCGCCTCGACCAGCACCGCCAATTCCCTGACCCCCTTGCCGCCCAGAAGCCGCCCCTCGACCACCAGCCGCGCGCCTTCGGTCAATGAGACGCCATTGGCGCGCGCGGTGCGCTGGATCAGCTGGACCGCCTTGTCGCCCAGCCCGCGCTTGGGCGTGTTGACGATGCGCTCGAATGCCAGATCGTCCTCGGGCGAGACGGCGAGGCGGAAATAGGCCATGGCATCGCGGATCTCGAGCCGTTCATAGAAGCGCGGGCCGCCGATCACCCGGTAGGGCAGGCCGATGGTGAGAAAACGGTCCTCGAAGGCGCGCATCTGGTGGCTGGCGCGCACGAGGATGGCGATGTCATCGAGCCCGAAGGGTGCCATGCCGCGCGTGCCGCGCTGCATCGCCTCGATCTCCTCGCCGATCCAGCGCGCCTCCTCCTCGCCATCCCAATGGCCGATCAGCCGCAGCTTTTCGCCCTCGGCGGCTTCGGTCCACAGCGTCTTGCCCAGCCGCCCCTTGTTGGCCGAAATCACGCCCGACGCCGCCCCGAGGATATGCGGGGTCGAGCGGTAGTTCTGCTCGAGCCGGATCACCTGCGCGCCGGGAAAATCCTTTTCAAACCGCAAGATGTTGCCCACCTCGGCCCCGCGCCAGCCATAGATCGACTGGTCGTCGTCGCCCACGCAGCAGATGTTCTTGTGCGCGCCCGCCAAGAGCCGCAGCCACAGGTACTGGGCAACGTTGGTGTCCTGATACTCGTCCACCAGCACGTAGCGGAACCAGCGCTGATACTGCGCCAGCACGTCCGGATGGGTCTGGAAGATGGTGACGACATGCAGCAACAGATCGCCGAAATCGACCGCGTTGAGCGCCTTGAGCCGCTGCTGATAGAGCCCGTACAACTCCACCCCGCGCCGGTCGAAGGCGCCGCTTTCGGCCACCGGCACCGCGTCCGGAAGCCAGGCGCGGTTCTTCCAGTTGTCGATGATGCCGGCCAGCATCCGCGCGGGCCAGCGCTTGTCGTCGATATTCTCGGCCGAAATCAGCTGCTTGAGCAGGCGGATCTGGTCGTCGGTATCCAGAATGGTGAAGTTGGACTTCAGCCCCGCCAGTTCGGTATGGCGCCGCAGCAGCTTGACGCAGATCGAGTGAAAGGTGCCAAGCCAGGGCATCCCCTCGACCGCCTCGCCCAGGAGCGCGCCGATGCGCGACTTCATCTCGCGCGCCGCCTTGTTGGTGAAGGTGACGGCCAGGATCTCGTTCGGCCGTGCCCGCCCGGTGGTCAACAGATGCGCGATGCGGGTCGTCAGCGCCTTGGTCTTGCCGGTGCCCGCGCCCGCCAGCATCAGCACCGGCCCGTCCAGCGCCTCGACCGCCGCGCGCTGCGCGGGGTTGAGCCCCTCCAGGTAGGGCAGCGGTCGCGCCGCCATCGCCTGACGCGACAGCGGCACTGGGGAAGCGGGGCCCTCTTGCTCGGGATTGCTGCTCATGGGCGGCAATCTAGCTTCGGCGGGCCGGCATTGAAAGAGCTGTTCGCGTTCTGTTCGCGCGGATCAGTCGGGGGTGGCGTTGAAGTGGAACAGTTGCTCGCCGCTCAGCAGGTAGCCGTCGATCAGCGCGCGGGCATGGTCGCCGGTCAGCCAATCTTCCAGCGTGGCGGCCAGATCGGCGCGCACATGGGGATGATTGGCGGGATTTACCGGCAGGTAGGCATATTGGTTGAACATGGCCGGATCGCCCGAGAACAGGAGCGCCAGGTTGCCCTTGTTGCCGAAGTTGAGCCAGCTGGCGCGGTCCGACAGGATATAGGCGTCCATGCCGCTGGCGGTGTTGAGCGCCGCGCCCATGCCCTGACCGACCGAGCGATACCAGTCGCCCTGCGGCTCGATCCCGGCGGCGGCCCAGAGCGCCTTCTCGGCCAGATGGGTGCCCGATTCGTCGCCGCGGCTGACAAAGGGCGCGCGGGCCAGTGCAATGAGTTCGAGCGCCGCGGCGGCTGCCGGGGCCGATGCAACCCCCGCCGGGTCCGGCGCCGGGCCGATCAGCACGAAGTCATTGTACATGATCTCGCGCCGGTGGGTGGCGTGGCCGGCGGCGATGAATGCCTCCTCGGCGGCGCGGGCATGGACCAGCACCGCATCGACATCGCCCGCCTGCCCGAGCGCCAGCGCCTGCCCGGTGCCGACGATCAGCAGTTGCACGTTGATGCCGGTATCCTCGGCGATGGCCGGCAGCAGGATCTCGGCCAGCCCGGAATTGGCGAATGAGGTGGTGACCGCCAGCTTGAGGTCCTCGGCCAGCGAGGCCGTGGCGCTGAAGGCCAGGGCGAAGAAAACGAACAGGGATTTCAAGATCATGACAACAGATCGCCTTGCAGGTGCGCCCGCGCTTCGGGCGTTTGGGGGTTGGAGAAAAAGCCCGCAGCCGGGCCGCTTTCGTGCAGAAGACCGCGATGCACGAACAGCACATCATCGGCCAGACGCCGCGCCTGCCCGACATTGTGGGTGGCCATGACGATTCGGGTGCCGCCCTCGCGGGCGGCCAGCAGGATAGCCTCGATCTCGGCGGTGGACCGGCCATCGAGATTGGCGCAGGGCTCATCGAGAAACAGCACTTGCGGGGCGCAGACCAATGCGCGGGCGATGGCCATCTTCTGCCGCTCGCCGCCTGACAGGCTCTGCGCCGGCTGGTCCAGATGGCCCGCCAGCCCCACCCTCTCGGCCATGGCCGAGGCCTGCTGGCGCGCGTCCCTTCGGCTGTGGCCAGCCAGCGTCAGCGGAAAGGCGATGCAATCGCGCACCGAGCGGCGCATCAGGATCGGGGTCTGGAACACGAAGGCCTGCCGCTTGCGCGCCGCCTCGGTCGGGACCGCCCAGCTGACCGAGCCCGAGCGCAGCCGGTCCAGCCCGTGCATCGCCCGCAGGAGCGAGGTCTTGCCCGCGCCGTTGGGCCCCAGCACGATGGTGATGCCCCGCCCCTCGAGCGTCAGCGTCACCGGCCCCAGAATCCGGTGCCCGCCGCGGCGCAGCACGGCCTGGGACATGATCATGGGCAGGATCGGGGCTACCATCGGCCGCTGGTCTCGGTTCGGGTCAGGAAGTGCAGCGCCAGGTTCACCGCCATCGCCAGCGCGATCAGCACGAAGCCCAGCCCCAGCGCCAGCGCCAGGTTGCCCTTGCCGGTCTCCAGCGCGATGGCGGTGGTCAGCACCCGCGTCGCGTGGTCGATATTGCCCCCCACGATCATGATGGCGCCGACCTCGCCGATGGCGCGGCCAAAACCGGCCAGCGCCGCGGTCAGCAGCGACCGCCGTCCGTCCCACAGCAGCGCCCTGATCCGCTGGACGCGGCTGGCGTTGAGCGAGATCAAAAGATCGTGATAATCGGCCCAAAGCTCGCGGATCGCCTGATGCGAGATCGAGGCCATGATCGGGGCGATGATGATGACCTGGGCGATGATCATGGCGGCCGGCGTGAACAACAGCCCCAGCACCCCCAGGGGCCCCGAGCGCGAGAACAGCATGTAGACCAGCAGGCCCACCACCACCGGCGGCAGGCCCATCAGGGCGTTCATGGTCGCCACGACCACCCGCCGGGCGCGGAACCGGCTGACCGCCAGCCAGGCCCCCGTCGGCAGCCCGATCAGCGCCGCGATCACCGTCGCCGACAGCGTCACCTGCAAGGAGCGCGCAGTGATTTCAAGCAGATCGGCATCGAGGTGCAGCACGAGGCGGGCCGCCTCGGTCAGTCCCTGCCAGATGTTGCCCATGTCGTCCCGCCCGCCCTGATTGCCCGCGCCGCATTCCCCGCAGCCGCGGCACCCCCGTTGTCTAGCACCGGATCAGATGCCTCCGACAGGTCCCGAAAAGTCACTCCGGCGGCCATTTGCGTCATGCCGCCGGATTGACCCCGCCCGCCCATCCAGCACATGGGCGGGGTCATTGACAGTGCCCGCATTCGGCCCATAGTCCCGACCGGCCGCGACCCGTCGCCGCACCCCCCATTCCGGAGCCTTGCATGACCAGCCCAAGCCAATCCGCGGTTCCCGCCGCCCCGACCAGCGTTCGGCTGGTCATTGTCTCGATCGGGATGCTGCTGCTGCTGTCATCGCTCGATCAGACCATCGTTTCGACGGCGCTGCCCACCATCGTGGCCGATCTGGGCGGGCTCGAACATCTCAGCTGGGTGGTCACCGCCTATATCCTGGCCTCGACCGTTGTGGCCCCGCTCTATGGCAAGATCGGAGACCTCTACGGGCGGCGCAACACGGTATTCGTGGCGGTGGGGCTGTTCCTGCTGGGATCGGCCCTGTGCGGTCTGGCGCAGTCGATGGGCTTTCTGATCATGGCCCGCGTGTTGCAGGGCTTTGGCGGCGGCGGCCTGTTCGTGCTGGCGCTGAGCGTGGTCGGCGACGTGATCGCGCCGCAGGACCGGGGCAAGGTGCAGGGCGTGTTCGCGGCGGTGTTCACCGTCTCGGCGGTGATCGGGCCGCTGATGGGCGGCTGGTTCGTCGATGTATTCAGCTGGCACTGGATCTTCTACATCAACATCCCCGTCGGGGCGATCGCGGTCGGGTTCTTTGCCGCCAGCTTCCGCCCGACCGGCAGGCGGGTCCGCCACAAGATCGACTGGGCCGGCGCGCTGGCCTTGTCGCTGGCGCTGGCAGCGCTGACGCTGTTCACCTCGCTGGGGGGGCGGAGCTTCGACTGGTCCTCGGCCCGGAGCCTTGGCCTGGTGGCCGTGGCGCTGGTCTCGGCCGCGGCCTTCCTGCGCATCGAATCGCGCGCGGCCGAACCGATCCTGCCCCTGTCGCTGTTTCGCCTCAACGTGTTCTGGGTGACCAGCGTGGTGGGCTTCATCGCCGGGGCATCGATGTTCGGGGCCATCACCTTCATGCCGCTCTACCTGCAGATCGCCCAGGGCGCGACGCCGACCGTCTCGGGGCTGCTGCTGATCCCGATGACCATCGGCATCCTGTCATCGTCGAACTTTTCGGGCCGCAGCATGGGCCGGACCGGCAAGTACCGGGTGCTGACCATCACCGGGCTTGGCGTGCTGGCGCTGGGGATGTTCGCGCTGAGCAACCTGGCCCCCGACACGCCGGTCTGGCTGTTCTGCCTGTATCTGGCGACGGTCGGCCTAGGCATGGGCTTCATCTTCCCGGTGCTGACCACCTCGGTCCAGAACGCGGTTCCGCGCGAGCAGCTGGGCACGGCCACCGCCGCCGGGCTGATGTTCCGCCAGATCGGCGGCTCGATCGCGGTCGCGGCATTTGGCGCCATATTCGCCGCCCGCATGGCCGCGCAGCTGGGCCTTTCGGCACCGGGGCGCGGTGACTTCAGCCCGCGCATGGTCGCGGGGCTGCCCGAGGCCGCCCGGGCGGCGATCGGCGAGGCGGTGGTCAACTCGCTGCAGCCGATCTACTGGCTGGCGGCGGGGCTGGCGGTGATCGGCCTGGTCTTTGCCCTGAGGCTCGAGGAGATCCCCCTGCACAACCGCATGGTCGCCAGGGGCGAGTAGGCGGCGGGAGGGCGCAGGCGTCGCCTAAAAAATAGGCGGAGTGCCCGTGCCCTGCCCGGTTTCGGGACCGGTGCGCCGGCAATTTCACCGCCACGCGGTTGTGGGGGGCGTCACAGACGCCTAAAACAATGCTGCACCTGCAAACCGGATGGGACCCGCATGGCCAATTTCAAGAAGATCCTGATTGCCAACCGTGGCGAGATCGCCATCCGCGTCATGCGCGCCGCCAACGAGATGGGCAAGCGCACGGTCGCGGTCTTTGCCGAGGAAGACAAGCTGGGCCTGCACCGGTTCAAGGCCGACGAGGCCTACCGGATCGGCGAGGGCATGGGGCCGGTCGCCGCCTACCTGTCGATCCCCGAGATCATCCGGGTCGCCAAGATGTCGGGCGCCGACGCGATCCATCCGGGCTATGGGCTGCTGTCGGAAAACCCCGATTTCGTCGATGCCTGCACCCAGGCCGGCATCACCTTCATCGGCCCCAGGGCCAAGACCATGCGCGAGCTGGGCGACAAGGCCAGCGCCCGCCGCGTGGCCATTGCCGCCGGGGTGCCGGTGATCCCGGCCACCGAAGTGCTGGGCGATGACATGGACCTGATCCGCGCCCAGGCGGCCGAGGTCGGCTATCCGCTGATGCTGAAGGCGTCCTGGGGCGGCGGCGGGCGCGGCATGCGCCCGATCCTGAACGAGGGCGAACTGGCCGAGAAGGTCCGCGAGGGCCGGCGCGAGGCAGAGGCGGCATTCGGCAACGGCGAGGGCTATCTGGAAAAGATGATCCAGCGCGCCCGCCATGTCGAGGTGCAGATCCTGGGCGACCGGCAGGGCAACATCTACCACCTGTGGGAGCGCGACTGCTCGGTGCAGCGGCGCAACCAGAAGGTCGTCGAGCGCGCGCCCGCCCCCTACCTCTCGCCGGTGCAGCGCGAACAGATCTGCGAATTGGGCAAGAAGATCTGCCAGCACGTCAATTACGAATGCGCGGGCACGGTCGAATTCCTGATGGACATGGATTCGGGCGAATTCTACTTCATCGAGGTAAACCCGCGCGTGCAGGTCGAGCATACCGTGACCGAGGAAGTCACCGGCATCGACATCGTGCGCGCCCAGATCCTGATCGCCGAGGGCAAATCGCTGGCCGAGGCCACCGGCTGCGCCTCGCAATTCGATGTCAAGCTGGACGGCCACGCGCTGCAATGCCGGGTCACCACCGAGGACCCGCTCAACAACTTCATCCCCGATTACGGGCGCATCCAGATGTATCGCTCGGCCACCGGGCCGGGCATCCGCCTCGATGGCGGCACCGCCTATTCCGGCGCGGTCATCACCCGGTTTTATGACAGCCTGCTGACCAAGGTGACCGCCCGCGCGCCGACGCCCGAGATGGCCATCGCCCGCATGGACCGCGCCCTGCGCGAGTTCCGCATCCGCGGCGTGTCGACCAACATTGCCTTTGTCGAGAACCTGCTCAAGCACCCGACCTTCCTGTCCAACCAGTACACCACCAAGTTCATCGACACGACGCCGGAGCTGTTCACCTTCAAGAAGCGCCGCGACCGCGCCACCAAGATCCTGACCTATATCGCCGACATCACCGTCAACGGTCACCCCGAGACCACGGACCGGCCGCGCCCGCATGCCGAGGCCAAGCCGCCGCGCCCGCCGGTCAAGCCCAGCACCGATGTGCCCGCCGGCACGCGCCAGATGCTCGACGCCGATGGCCCGGCCGCGGTGGCCGCCTGGATGAAGGCGCAAAAGCAGCTCCTGGTGACCGACACCACCATGCGCGACGGCCACCAGTCCCTGCTGGCGACCCGGATGCGGTCGATCGACATGATCGGCGCGGCGCCCGCCTATGCGCAGAAGATGTCCAACCTGTTTTCGGTCGAATGCTGGGGCGGGGCGACCTTTGACGTGGCCTACCGCTTCTTGCAGGAATGCCCCTGGCAGCGCCTGCGCGATATCCGCTCGGCCATGCCCAACATCATGACCCAGATGCTGCTGCGCGCCTCCAACGGGGTCGGCTACACCAACTATCCCGACAACGTGGTGCAATCCTTCGTGGCGCAGGCCGCCGCCTCGGGCGTCGATGTGTTCCGGGTGTTCGACAGCCTCAACTGGGTCGAGAACATGCGCGTCGCCATGGATGCGGTGGTGGCGGCGGGCAAGCTGTGCGAAGGCACGATCTGCTATACCGGCGACCTCAACGACCCCGCGCGCAGCAAGTATGACCTGAAATATTACATCGGCATGGCCAAGGAGCTTGAGGCCGCCGGCGCGCATGTGCTGGGGCTCAAGGACATGGCCGGGCTGCTGAAACCCGCCGCCGCGACCCGGCTTTTCACCGCGCTCAAGCAAGAGGTGGGGCTGCCGATCCACTTCCACACCCATGACACTGCCGGCGGCTCTATCGCCACCGTGCTGGCCGCCTCCGACGCCGGCGTCGACGTGATCGACGCGGCGATGGACGCGCTTTCGGGCAATACCTCGCAGCCGACGCTGGGCTCCATCGTCGAGGCCCTGCGCGGCACCGAGCGCGATACCGGGCTGGATATCCGCGCCATCCGCGAGATCTCCAACTACTGGGAGCAGGTGCGCGGCCAGTATGCGGCCTTTGAATCGGGGCTGCAGGCGCCGGCCTCCGAGGTCTACCTGCACGAGATGCCGGGCGGCCAGTTCACCAATCTCAAGGCGCAGGCGCGTTCCATCGGGCTGGAAGAGCGCTGGCATGAAGTGGCGCAGATGTATGCCGACGTGAACCAGATGTTCGGCGATATCGTCAAGGTCACGCCCTCGTCCAAGGTGGTGGGCGACATGGCGCTGATGATGGTCAGCCAGGGCCTGACGCGGGCGCAGGTCGAGGATCCGGCGGTCGAGGTGGCCTTTCCGGACTCGGTGGTGGACATGATGCGCGGCAATCTCGGCCAGCCGCCGGGGGGCTGGCCCAAGGCCTTGCAAAAGAAGGTGCTCAAGGGCGAAAAGCCGCTGACCGACCGGCCCGGCAAGCATCTGCCGCCGGTCGATCTGGAGGCGTCCCGCGCCGGCCTGTCGAAACAGCTGGACGGCAAGCAGATCGACGACGAGGACCTCAACGGCTACCTGATGTATCCCAAGGTCTTTCTCGACTATATGGGCCGCCACCGGGTCTATGGCCCGGTCCGCGCGCTGCCGACCCAAACCTTCTTCTATGGCATGCAGCCGGGTGACGAGATCTCGACCGAGATCGACCCCGGCAAGACGCTGGAAATCCGTCTGCAGGCCGTCAGCGAGATGACCGATGACGGCGAGGTCAAGGTGTTCTTCGAGCTCAACGGCCAGCCGCGCACCATAAGGGTGCCCAACCGGCTGGCCGCCGCCAAGACCACCAGGCGGCCCAAGGCCGAGGCCGGCAATGCCAACCATCTGGGCGCGCCGATGCCGGGCGTGGTGGCCACGGTCGCAGCGCAGACGGGCAAGCCGGTCAAGGCGGGCGATCTGTTGCTGACCATCGAGGCCATGAAGATGGAGACCGGCATCCACGCCGACCGTGACGCGGTGGTCAAGGCGGTGCATGTGCAGCCCGGCAGCCAGATCGATGCCAAGGACCTGCTGGTGGAGCTGGAGTGAGCGGGGTCACGATGCGGCAGGCGGTGCGGCTTGAGTAGGCAGCGGCTCTCCACCCTGACGATCCTGGTGCCCACCTACGATGCCGGGATCGCCTTCTACGTGGGACAGATGGGTTTCGCCCTGCTGGAAGACACCGACATGGGCGGCGGCAAGCGCTGGGTGCGCGTGGGGCCCGCAGGGGCCGAGACCGCCTTCCTGCTCGCACAGGCGAAGGGGCCGGATCAGGTCGCCGCCATCGGCCATCAGGGCGGCGGGCGGGTCTGGCTGATCCTGCAAACCGATGACTTCGCGGCCGACCATGCGCGGATGCTGGCCAAGGGCGTGACATTCGAGGAAGATCCGCGCCACGAGCCTTACGGGGTGGTGGCGGTGTTCCGCGACCCGTTCGGCAACCGCTGGGACCTGATCGAATTCAAGGGCTGACGACATGCAGAAACTGCTGGTGATGACCGATATCCACATCGTCGAGGAAGGCGAGCGCATCATCGGGCTTGACCCGCTGGCCCGCTTTCAGGCGGCGCTGGATCAGGCCCTGCGTGACCATCCCGATGCCGAGGCTCTGATCCTGATGGGCGATCTGACCCATCATGGCCGCCCGGCCCAGTATGCCCGGCTGGCCGCCGCGCTGGAGGGCCTGCCCATTCCGCTGATGCCGATGATCGGCAACCATGACCGGCGCGAGCCGTTTCTGGCCGCCTTTCCGGCCGCCCCGCAAACTGCCCAAGGCCATGTGCAGGCGGTGCGCGATTTCCCTGGCCACCGGATCATCACGCTCGACACGCTGGAAGGCCCGCCCTATCCGCCGGGCTTCCATGCCGGCCGCCTCTGCCCGGACCGCCTGGCCTGGCTGCGCGCCGCACTCGAGGGCGCGGGCGGGCGCAAGCCGCTGGTCTTTGCCCATCACCCGCCCTTCGCCACCGGCATTCCCGGCATGGACCAGATCCCGCTGCTGGACGGGGCGCCGGTGCTGGACCTGCTGGCCGCCCATGGCGCGCATCTGTTCTGCGGCCATGTGCACCGCACCATCTCGGGCATGAGCCGTGGCGTCGGCTTCACCATGTTCAAGAGCACCTGCCATCAGGGGCCGCTGGACCTGACCTCGCTCGATTCGTCGCTGTCGATCGACGAGCCCGGCGCCTTCGGCGTGCTGCTTCTGTCCGGCGACGGCGTGGTGGCCCATAGCGAGGATGTGGGCTTGGGCGCGCAGGTGATCAGCGAACGCGCCTCGCGCAGCCATTGAGCGCGCATCGGCCAAGGGGCCGCTTTTTGGCCTTGCGGCTTTTGGCGATGCACATTATTTCAGCCCCACCAACGGAAGCGGGCGTAGCTCAGGGGTAGAGCATAACCTTGCCAAGGTTAGGGTCGTGAGTTCGAATCTCATCGCCCGCTCCAGTTTGGAACCGCCAAAGGGCGTCTCGGCAGAGGCGCCTTTTGCTTTTCCGGCGCGGCTGGCAATGCGGCGATATCCGGCCCCGCGGCGGCGAGATAGGGGCTTGCAGCGGCCGGCTTTGCGCTCTATCTCAGCCCTCACGAAACGGATGCGGGCGTAGCTCAGGGGTAGAGCATAACCTTGCCAAGGTTAGGGTCGTGAGTTCGAATCTCATCGCCCGCTCCAATCAACCGCCACCCACGGTTTGACAGCAAGGCCGCCCCCGGGGCGGCCTTTTGCGTTTGGCGGCGCGACTCAGCCGCCCTGCATGTAGGGCATCAGCACGATCTCGTTTTCGGGGCCGACCTCGGTGAACCAGGCCTGACGGTAGATCCGCCCGTCAACCGCCAGCGACACGCCGCGCTCGATCTGCGGGCGCAGGCCGGGATAGTGCTCGGCCAGCCGGTCGAGCACCTCCTTGAAGTTGCGGGCCTCGATCTCGACCTCGGCCTCGCCGCCGGTATGGACGCGCAACGAGCCCCAGATCTTGACCCGCACCATCGGCGTCAGCTTTCCGAGAGCGCCTTGAGGATGCGCGGCGGCGACATCGGCAGG
>CAUJIU010000104.1 GCA_963205075.1 Pseudomonadota bacterium
CGGGTGCGCCGCTCGGGGCTGGCGGCATCGGCGAACTGGTCGGTGGCATAGACGCTGCGACGCTCGCCATAGGGTCCGAAACCGTAGAAGGCCAGGTCGGGCGGCAGGTTTTCCGGCCGGCGGGCGGCAAACCACGCGTCAAAAGCGCGGTCCGAAAAGGCCGGCATGTCGGCATGGGTGCCATCGGTCAGGAGCGCGATGCGCGGGCTGGCGCCCAGCCCGGGCGCAAAGACCGGCGCGCAGGCCGCGCCCGCCAGATGGCTCCGGACATGGTCGGCATTGCGGGTCGCGGCAAAGCCCGCGGCCTTGCGGCAAAGCGCCGCCATGAAGGCCGGGTCGATCCGGTCGAGCCGCTCCAGAGCCGCGAAGGCGGGCGCCTGCGAGATCAGCAGGTAGGCATTTTCGGGATGGGCCCGCGACTGGCGCGACGAGATGCAGACGCTGGCCACCAGCCGCATCCGCATCAGGTCATAGAGCAGCTCGGCCTCGGCCTCGTGCAGCGGAAACTCCGCCACATAGCCCTCGATCATCGCCCGCATCGCCGCATAGAGATCGGGCTGGTCCAGCAGCGCGTAGGCCATGGCGATTGCCAGTTCGTTGACCGTGCGGCCATGGCAGATATCGCCAAAGTCGATCAGCCCGGCGACCTTCTCGGGGTTGTCGGCATCGACGATGATGTTGTTGTCATTGGCATCCTGATGCAGCACCGAGGCGCGCAGCCCCGGCAGGCGCGGCAGGACCAGCGCCTGATGGCGGTCAAAAAGCCGCTCGACCAGCGCGCGGCGGGTGGGGTCGGCGATGTCGGCGGCATGGCCGCGCAGCTGGCCGACATGGTCGAGCGACCACAGGAAGCCCGGGCGAAAGGCCGCCGGATGCGCAAAGCCCTGCAAGGCCCGGCTCATCCGCCCCAGAAAGCCGCCGAGCGCGCGCAGATGCGCGGGCGTGCGGGCCACCTGGGATTGCGGCACCCCGCCGACCCAGCTCAGAAGCCGCACCAGATGGCTGCGGCCCCCGGCCTCGACATTGCCCACATCACCGCCCTCGCGGGTGCGCAGGACCCTGGGGAAGCCGGTGGCCCCGACCGCTTCCAGATGTTGCAGGGTGGCGTTTTGCAGCGCGATATTGGCGGGGTCTTCGGAGGCATTGGCGATCTTGAGCACGAATTCGCCCTCCGCGTTGCGCAGGCGGGCGTTCTGGTCGCGCTCGGAGACCAGGGCCGACAGCCGGCCCGACATGCCGAAATTCCGCTGCAGGGCCGCGGCCAGTTGCGGCTCGGTCAGGGCGGGCGGGGCTTGGTCAAACGCGGTCATGTCGGTCTTTCTTGAGGGTGTCGTCGCAGCGGTCGCGCAATTCGGGCATCAGGTAGGTCTGCAGGCCGGCAACCGGCTCGCCCGCCATCACCCGCAGGATATGGTCGCCCAGAAGCGCCGCCGGCCGCGAGATCGGCAGGTAGAAGGTGGTCAGCGGCGGAGTGAAATAGGCGCTGACATTGAGATCGTCGGTGGCGAGGATCACCGCGTCGCGCCCATGCACCAGCCCGTTTTCGTTGAAGCCGGCAAGCGCGCCAAGCGCCGCGGCCTCGTTGGCGCAGATATAGGCGGTGGGCGGATCGGACAGGGCGCTCATCGCCGAGACTTGTGCCAGACCGAATGCCGGCGTCAACTGCCCTTCGGCCACCAGCGCCGGATCGACCCCGAGGCCATGGGCGGCCAGGCCCGCCTCGTAGGCGGCGCGCCGGGTCACGGCATAGGACAGGTGGCTGGGCGGGTTCAGGAGCGCGATGCGCCGGTGCCCCCGTTCCGCCAGCCGCGCGAGCGACGCCGCGATGATGCCGGCATTGTCGGCATCGACAAAGGCATGGGCGCCATGGGCCGTGGTGGTGCCATAGCTGACAAAGGGAAAGTCTGCGTCCATCAGGATCTTGACCCGGCCATCGTCGGGCCGCGTCCCCGACAGGATGACCCCGTCGGCCTGCCGGTTGACCACGATGCGGCGAATGGTCTCGACCGCTTCGGCAAAGTCGTGCACCGCGTAGAGCGCCACCCGGTAGAGCGAGGATTCGAGCGCATGCGAGATGCCGCTGAGCAGTTGCGCGTATTCGACCCCCTCCCATTCGTCGGCGTCGGCATCGGGCGCGGTCATGATGACGGCCACCTGATAGGTGCGCCCGGTGACCAGGCTGACGCCGTGCATGTTGGTGGCATAGCCCAGATCGCGCGCCACCTTCTGCACCAGGTCGCGGGTTTCCTTCCTGACCGTCTCGGAATTGCGCAGCGCCTTGGACACCGTCGCGGTCGACAGGCCGGTCTGGGCGCAGATGGTCTTGATGGTCGGGCGGGCGGTCATGCCACGGCCCCGATGGACGCCGCCAGATGCAGATAGACCGCCGAGGTCCAGGCAAAGGCCCGGTCACGCAGGCCGGCGCCGGTGAGCGCGTCAAAGTTCTCGGCCATGCCGGAGGTCTCGCACAGGCGGCAGAAGCATTCGGCCACGGTCATGGCCAGATCGGTCTGGCCCTGGGCGCGCAGGCCGTCCCAGAGCAGGCAGGTGGTCGGGGCCCAGATCGGGCCGCGCCAGTAGCCGTCGGCCTCGTAGAAGCTGCTGGCGGTATTCTCGGTGGGCGGGCCCCACTGGGTCAGGTAGCCGGGCTGTTGCAGGCGGGCGACCAGGCTGGCCGCCATCGCCGCCGGCAGCCGCTTGCCCAGCAACAGCGGCATGAACTGGATCAGGCTCTGGCCGGTGCGCAGGCTGGCGGGCGCCGACAGCAGCCGGGTGCCGAAGGTGGCGCCATCCCACAGGTCGCGCAGCAGGATCGCGGTCAGCCGGTCGGCCTGATCCCGCCAGCGGGCGCTGGCGGTCAGATCGGCCAGAAGATCGCAGGCGAGGATCAGGAAGGTGGCCAGATCCGGCGCGATGACCGGGCCGCCCTCGGCAAAGAAGCTGGCATTGTCCCAGCCCGAATCGTTGCCATGCGCATAAGCCGGCAAGGCCTCGTCACCGGCGCGGGCATGGGTCAGCCAGTAGCCGACCTGCGCGCCGATATGGTCGGCCAGGTAGCGCTTGCGCTCATCGGTCAGAAAGCCCGGATGATCGGCGGCCAGCCGCGCCACCGCCCAGCCATGCACCGGCGGCTTGGTGAAGGCAAAGCTCGCCTCGCGGTCATTGACGAAATCGGGCAGCAGGCCGCTGGAATGCTGGCGGTCAAAGATCACCGCCAGCTGGTCGAAGGCCAGACCGGGATCCACCGCCGCCACGCCAAGCGCGGAAAAGGCGTTGTCCCATGACCAGACGTTGATCATGGAATTCTTCGACATGTAGATTGCCGGCCGGGTCAGCTGGCCTTCGGCGGGCACCGCATTGGCCCAGAGCAGATAGGCGGCCAGCCGGCGCGCGGTCTGGTCGCGGCCGGTGTCCGGCACCCGCCCCAGCCAGTCGGCGAACTCGGCGCGCGCCCCGGCTCGGGCGGCATCGAAGTCCTGGGCGGCGGCAGGCGGCGGCAGGGCGGTGAACAGATCAAGCGTGCCGTCAAAGCCCGCCGCGCCATCGAACACCACCGCCACGTCATCGGACCGGTCGCGCCGCCATGCGCCGCTGACCGTGACCTGCCCCTTAGTGGCGCGCGGCA
>CAUJIU010000105.1 GCA_963205075.1 Pseudomonadota bacterium
ACGCTCCAAGCCACCTGTCTGGATAACCTCGACAATGGCCTACGGGAACTTGTTACCGAGCGCCTGACGCGGGGGCTGCCGAAGTTCGGGGGCAGACATTCGCTGAGATTCGAGCCAAGTTCGGCTGGCCGCGGGTGACCAAAGCGAGTACGCATTGATAGAGGCACATAGTGAGGCAAAAAGATCAATGCCTGCAAATTTGATCTAATAATTTCAAATGGTTCTGGGTGGAGAAATGGTGGGCGACCCTGGAATCGAACCAGGCGTGGGTCTCCCCGGCGGAGTTACAGTCCGCTGCCGCACCTTGCAGCCCGTCGCCCGCAGCGGGGGCGGACCCCCGGTTGCGAGGGGGTGAATACGCGCGGGGCCTTGGGGCGTCAACAGGAAAAACCCCGCGCCGCCGGCGCCGATTGGCGCTTGCCATCTGGGGGCGAGGCGCGGCAAAAGGGGCCTTTCCATCCCCGGGGGACAGGCGTTGAAAAAGCCGCAATGGGCCATCGAGAAGGAACAGGCCAAGAAGGCCGCCGCCGCCGAGACGGTCTGGCTCTTTGGCCTGCATGCGGTGCGCGATGCGCTGCTCAATCCGCGCCGGGTGCGGCTGCGGCTGGTGGTGACGCGCAACGCGCTGGAGCGGCTGGGCGACGCGGTGGCGCAGGCCGGGATCGAGCCCGAGATCTCGGACCCGCGCCGTTTTGCCGCCCCGATCGACCCGCAATCGGTGCATCAGGGCGCGGCGCTCGAGGTCAAGCCGCTGGGCTGGGGCAGCCTTGAGGATGTGGTGATGGCCGATGGTCCCCTGCCGCCGCGCGTGGTGCTGCTGGACCGGGTGACCGACCCGCACAATGTGGGCGCGATCCTGCGCTCGGCCGAGGTCTTTGGTGCCCGCGCCGTGGTCGGCGTCCAGCGCCATTCGGCGCCCGAGACCGGCGCGCTGGCGAAAACCGCAAGCGGCGCGCTGGAGCGCCAGCCCTACCTGCGGGTGCGCAATCTGGCCGAGGCGATGCAAGAGCTGAAGGACATGGGCTTTCTGGTGCTGGGGCTCGATGGCGAGGCCACCCAGTCCATTGACGCCGCAATTGCCGGGCAGACCGGCCGCCCGGTGGCGCTGGTGCTGGGCGCCGAGGGGCCGGGCCTGCGCGACAAGACCAAGGCGACCTGTGATGCGCTGGTGCGCATCGAGTTTGCCGGCGGCTTCGGCTCCCTGAATGTGTCGAATGCCGCGGCGGTGGCGCTTTACGCGGTGCGCCCGCGCGATTGAAACAAAACCCCGCCGCCGATCACCTCTTGGCGAGGGGGCTAGGACCGAAGGGCGCAAGCAGGCATCTTGCGGGCTGACCCAGTTCGGAGAGCCGTCCATGATCTCACGTCGGAGCCTATTGCGGGCCGCAGCCGCAGCACCCTTGGTGCTGGCTTCGGGTCGCGCCGCGCTTGCCGCCTCGCCGGAGGTGTTCGCCTTCGACGGTCTGGCCATTCGCGGCGCCGATCCGGTGGCCTATTTCCGGCAATCGGCGCTGGTATTCGGCCAGCCGGACATGGCGCTGATGTGGCACGGGGCCGAGTGGCGCTTTGCCAGCGCCGATGCGCGCGAGGCCTTCGAGATGGACCCGCTGGCCTATGCGCCGCAATTCGGCGGCTACTGCGCCTATGCGATGTCGCTGGGCGCCATCGCCACCACCGTGCCCGAGGCCTGGACCATCCATCAGGGCAGGCTCTATCTCAATTTCTCGCTCGACGTCCGCACCCGCTGGGCCGAGGACAAGGATGGCAACATCGCCAGGGCCAACGGCTACTGGCCGGATATTCTGGGCTGAGGGCCACCGGTAACCAATCGTTCACGTTTCGCTGAGAAGGTCTTTTTTGCGGGGCCAAAACCCCTAGATCTGAATCGGCGCGAACCGGAACAGTCGCGCGTTTCTTCACTGTCCCTCGTTCCACACCTTGCGCCCGGTCACACCGGGCGCTTTTTTGTCGGCCAGAAGCAGGAGGCAGGCATGACCCAGACCGACGCGCAATTGCGCGAGATCTTTCGCAGCACGCGGACCATCGCAGTGGTCGGCTTTTCGTCCAACCCGGCGCGGCCGTCGCATTACGTGGCAAAGTTCCTGATCGGGCTTGGCTACCGGGTGATCCCGGTCAATCCGGGGCTGGCGGGGCAGGAATTCCTGGGCACCACCGTGCGCGCCAGTTTCGCGGAAGTGGCCGATGAGGTGGACATGGTCGACGTGTTCCGCCGTTCGGAGGAAGTGGCGCAGATCACCGCCGATGCCCTGGCGCGCTGGCCCGGCCTCAGGACGATCTGGCTGCAACTGGGTATCTCCGATCCGCAATCGGCGGCGCTTGCCGGGGCGCGGGGGGTGACGATGGTGGCCAACCGCTGCCCGATGATCGAGATCCCGCGCCTGTTCACACCGGCCGAGCGCGAAGAACTGGCGGGCAGAGGCTAGCGCGCGGCCTTTTCGGCATGGCCGGAAGTGCCGGCGCGGCGGGCAAGTTCGGCCTCGATATCGGCCAGAGTCACGCCGCGCGCAGCGCACATGACCAGGAGATGATAGACCACGTCGGCGGCCTCGGCGGTCAGCCGCGCGCGGTCGCCCTTGACCGCCTCGATGATGGCCTCGATGGCTTCCTCGCCGAATTTCTCGGCCACCTTTTCGGGGCCGCGCGCCAGCAGGGCCGCGGTCCAGCTGTCCTGCGGGTCGGCATCCTTGCGGGCGGCGATGGCGGCGGCGAGATCGCTGATGCTCATGTCATCCTCACGTTGATGCCGGCGGCGGCCATATGGGCCTTGGCCTGGCCGATGGTGTAGGTGCCGAAGTGGAAGATCGAGGCGGCGAGGAGGGCGGAGGCGTGGCCTTGCGTGATGCCCTCGACCAGGTGGTCGAGCGTGCCGACCCCGCCCGAGGCGATCACCGGAAT
>CAUJIU010000106.1 GCA_963205075.1 Pseudomonadota bacterium
TGTCGGCCAGATCGCGCAGCACCGCCAGCGGCTCGGCGCCATCGGAATACTGGCCTGACAGTTCGGTCAGCGCCGCTGCCGCCTCGCCGCGCAGGATGAGATCAAAGAGGTCCATGACCCGGCCGCGATCGGCCAGCCCCAGCATGGCGCGGACCTGATCGGCGGTGGTCTCGCCGGCGCCGTGGCTGATCGCCTGATCCAGCAGCGAGGTGGCGTCGCGGGCGGAGCCCTCGGCGGCGCGGGTGATCAGCGCCAGCGCGTCGTCGCTGATTTCGGCGCCCTCCGAAAGCGCGAGCCTGCGCAGGAGCGCGATCATCACCTCGGGCTCGATCCGGCGCAGGTCGAAGCGCTGGCAGCGCGACAGCACCGTGACCGGCACCTTGCGGATCTCGGTGGTGGCGAAGATGAACTTCACATGCGCCGGCGGTTC
Organism: Pseudomonadota bacterium; assembly: GCA_963205075.1. Taxonomy (GTDB): domain Bacteria; phylum Pseudomonadota; class Alphaproteobacteria; order Rhodobacterales; family Rhodobacteraceae; genus KLAP22. The sequence goes on from CAUJIU010000106.1 coordinate 431, forward strand.
TTCCAACGTTTTCAGCAGCGCATTGAAGGCGCTGGTCGAGAGCATGTGCACCTCGTCGATGATGTAGATCTTGTAGCGCGCCGAGGCCGCCCGGTAATGCACCGACTCGATGATCTCGCGGATGTCGTTGACCCCGGTGCGCGAGGCGGCGTCCATCTCCATCACGTCGACATGGCGGCCCTCCATGATGGCGGTGCAATGCTCGCAGGTGCCGCAGGGCTCGGTGGTCGGGCCGCCGGTGCCATCGGGGCCGATGCAGTTGATGCCCTTGGCGATGATCCGGGCGGTGGTCGTCTTGCCGGTGCCGCGGATGCCGGTCATGATGAAGGCCTGCGCGATCCGGTCGGCGGCGAAGGCGTTCTTGAGCGTGCGGACCATGGCGTCCTGCCCCACCAGATCGGCGAAGGTCTCGGGCCGGTACTTGCGGGCCAGGACCTGATAGCTCGGGGCGGGGGTGTCGGACATGGGGGCACCTTGCGGATTCGGGATCGTCACAGGGTAGGCAGGTGGCGCGCGAAGGTCCACCAGAGAGGCGAGGCATGGCGGGGTTTTGCATCAGCGCGCTGGAATGCGGTGGCGGCACGCTGGCGCTGTCGCCGATGCCGGGGCGCGGCGGCGACTATGCGGGCGACCTGCGGGCCGTGTTGGGCTGGGCGCCCGATCTGGTCCTGACCATGACGCCGCGGGTTGAACTGGCGGCCGTGGCCTTTCCCGATGACCTCGGCGTGGCGGGGGTCGCGTGGGCGCATTTCCCGGTCGCCGATTTCGGGGTGCCGGATGACGGCAGCCCTGGCCTTTGGGCCGCCATCGAACAACAGGCGCTGGCCCGGCTGGCGGAAGGCGGGCGGGTGCTGGTGCATTGCTTTGGCGGCTGCGGCCGCTCGGGCATGGCGGTGCTGCGGCTGATGGCGGCCGCGGGCGAGGAGCCTGCCGCCGCGCTCGCCCGTTTGCGCGCGGTCAGGCCCTGCGCGGTCGAGACCGAGGCCCAGTTGCGCTGGGCGACGGGGCGCGGCTAGTCCCACATGCCGCGCTTGAGGTTGCCGCGTGCCTTGCCGGCCTTCGACAGCTTGTTGAAGGCGCGCGAGCGGACGTGCATCTGGGCGACGGTCTCGCTGTTGAACCGATCCTCGCGCAAGAGCTTCTGCCAGCGCCGCAGACGATCGGCATCGAGGCTGCCTTCGGCAATCGCCGTCTGGATGGCGCAGCCCGGCTCGGTGTCGTGCCGGCAATCGGTGAATCGGCATTGCGTGGCCAGTTCCTCGATGTCGGCGAAGACCACGCCGATGCCTTCGGCGGCGTCCGACAGGCGCAGTTCGCGCATGCCGGGCGTGTCGATCAGCCAGCCGCCCGCCAGTGTCCGCCGCAGCGCGCGCGCCGTGGTGGTGTGGCGGCCCTTGGCGTCATCCTCGCGGATGTCCTGCGTCACCTCGTTCAGCCCGGTCAGCGCGTTCTGGATGGTGGTCTTGCCGACCCCTGACGAGCCGACCAGCGCCAAGGTCTGCCCGGGCCCGCACCACGGGTTGAGCCGCAGGACGTCTTCGGGGTCGCGCGCGTCGATCGCCATGGCGGTGACCAGTGGCGAGAGGGCCGAGGCGCGCTTGCAGTAGGATTGCGGGTCTTCGGTCTGGTCCGACTTGGTCAGCACGATCAGCGGCAGGCACCCCGCCGAGGCCGCCATCGCCAGGTAGCGTTCCAGCCTTGCCGGGTTGAAATCGGCGTTGCAGCTGGTGACGATGGCCAGCGTGTCGACATTGGCGGCGATGAGCTGGCGGGCGGCAACCTCGCCCGCCGCGCCGCGCGCGATCTCGGTGGTGCGATCCAGCCGGCGGCAGGCCGAGATGCCGTCCGACAGGACCCAGTCGCCCACAGCATAGTCGCCGGCGCTGTCCCGGATGGCCAGATGCTGCGGCCCCGACAGCGCCAGCACATCGAGGCTCGAGCGGTTGACGGCGGTGACGCGCGCCGGCTCGCCTTCCGTCTCATCGGTCAGCTGTTTGGCAAAATGGTCCGACCAGCCAAGGTCGGCGAGTGTCTGTATGGTCAATTCAATAGCCCTTGAACGTGTGAGAATGGCCCGCGCTGTCGCGCGTGGCGGAGGTCACAAGGGGCAATCGGCGCTGGCCTTGGTCAGCGTGCCGAAGCCCGGAGGTTTGTCACAATATCCATGATCGCCCTCCGTCGTTCGAGGTTGGGTGAGAGGCTGGACAACGACCCAAGCGGGGCTCGTTATGGCTGCTTCCTTCCGGACCTGACCAGGTTGGCGAGGCGCTTACCCGCGCCAACCTCTCGCCGCCTATATAGTCGGTCGGGTTGCGGCCCGCAAGACGGGGCGCCTCAGCGCGCCCAGGGGGTCTCGGGGCAGTAGAGCTTGGTCAGCGCGGCGTAGCAGGTCGCCTCGCGGCCAAAGCCCTCCAGATCGACCTGCGCAAACAGGGTGCGGTCGCGATACTGGGTGCGGATCAGGCTCTGGACGAGGTTGGTGCAGGCCCCCGCATCGGCGCGGCACAGCTCCAGCAGCAGCATCGCCGCCGGATCGTCGCGGCGCTCGACATCGTCGGCCAGGATGGCGGCGTGCAGTTTCTCGGCGATCAGGGCGTCGACATCGGCCGCCGAGGGCTTGCCCAGGTAAAGCGCACCGGCTGCCAGCGCGAGGATGAGGATGAGGCGAAACATGGCGGCTCCCGTTCTTGGTGCGGCAAGGCATAGTCCGCGCCGGGGCCGATGTCGATTGCTCAGAGATGCAGCCGCAGCCGGACGGTGCCCGGCGCCGGCCGCCCCGCCACGCTCAGGCGACGGTCGGGGAGCTGGTCCAGATGGGCGGCAGCGGCCCCGGCGGCGTCGAAAACCGCCGTAACGCCGGGGGCGGGGGCAAAACTCCACCCGGCCGCAGGTGCCGCCATCTCGATGGTGCCGCGCCCCAGATGGGCGGCGATCAGGTCGCGCAGCGGCTCGGTGGTGCTGTGCAGGATCCGGCCCGCCTTTGCCGCGTGGTAACCGCCGCCGCCGCTGGCGCGGAAGCTGTTGGTCAGGACGATCACCTCCTGCGCCGGGTCGGCGGGCAAACCGGCGATCAGCTCCGGGCCGACCCGCCTGTTGCTTCGGGCAATCACATCGCCCGCGGCCGAAAACCGCGGCGGCAGGGTCGGGTCGATCCGGTAGTCCAGCCCAAACAGCGTATCGGCGCAGTAGGGCGGGAAATCCGGGTCGAACAGCGGCTGATCGGGGTCGTCGGCGCGCAAGGTGCGAAACTGCGAGGCGGAGCGTTCGAGCCAGTCCGCCACCGCCGCCATGCGCAGCCGCAGGATGCTCAGTCCGTTGGGGAAGGGGTAAAGCTCGTCAAGGTTGCGGCGGCTGATCGGACCCGGCGGGATCGAGACCGCGCCTTGCCGCCCGGTCTGGCCGCCGCAGTTGAACGGCGCGACGGCGGAAAGAACGGGCAGGTGGCCCAGCCCCAGCGCCGCGATGATGGGGCGTGCCGCTGCGCACTGGGCGTCAGCCACCAGTTGCAGCGACCTGTCGGCCCGCAGGCGGGCGAAATGGCTGTGGATCGCCTGCGCAGTTTGCCCGACGGTCTGCCGCTGCTCGCGGACCACCTGCGCATGCAGCGCGGTGCCCATCCGGGAAATGGCCGGATCGGTGCGTATGACCGCGCGCGGCGGGTCCGCGTCGCCCGGACCGTCGAGGCAGACGCAATGCCCGGTGACTGCCCAGCCCGAGGCCGAGCGGTCAAGATGCAGGTCGATCACTCCCAGATGCGAGCCATTGGCCCCCGGCATCACGGCGGGCACCCCGCAGATGGTGCCGTTTTCGGGGTCGACCGCCGGGTCCCATGGCCCCTGGCCGGGAAAGACCTGATGGGTGTGGCCCGCCAGCACCGCATCGATCCCGCCGAGAGCCGCCAGCGATACGGCCGCGTTTTCCATCGCCGGGGCGGGTTCGGCCGGGCCGAAGCCGGAGTGACACAGCGCGACCACCAGATCCGCCCCGGCGGCGCGCAGGGCGGGCAGGTGGCGCCGGGCAGCGGCCACGATCTCGGTAGTGACCACGGCGCCGCCCAGCGTGACGCTGTCCCACTGGCTGATCTGCGGCGGCGCGAAGCCGATCACCCCGATGCGGATCGGTTCATGGGCGCCGTCGGCCATCACGATCCTGCGGTCGAGCACCACGAAGGGCGGACAGAGCGGGCCGCCATCGACGCGCGCGACATTGCAGCACACGATCGGAAAGGCGGCGCCGCGCAGGCTGCGCAGCAGGAAGTCGAGCCCGAAGTTGAACTCGTGATTGCCCAGAGTGCCGGCATCGTATCCGGCGGCGTTCATCGCGGCGATGAAGGGATGGATGCGGCCATCGTCGGCGGCGCGCGCGGCGACAGTGTCAGACAGCGGCGTGCCTTGCAGGAAGTCGCCGTTGTCGAACAGCAGCGCGTTGCGCACCTTGCCGCGCAGCGCCCGGATCCGCACCGCCGCCGCCGCCAGCCCGACCGAGGCATCGGCCCGGCCGGTCAGATAGTCGAAGGGCAGGATGTGGTGATGCAGGTCCGAAGTCGCGATGATCCGGAGTTGGCTCTGATGCCGCGTGGCATCGAACGCGAATTCTCTGCACGTCTGCACGGGTTCCCCGCTGTCCACACAATACAACCATAGGGAGAAATCGGCATTTGGAAAGGGGCCAGATTGCGCCGTTGCCCTGCGGCGGCGATCCGTGTCATCTGGGCATATGAACCACATGGATAAAGTGACATTTGGCGCCTCCGGTCTTGACCGGGCCGTCGAGCTGCGGCGCGACCCGGACCGGATCGCGGCGCTGGGCGCGGGCGCCGATGCCCGCTGCGTGCTGTTCTGGCGCGGCAAGCCGCTGGTTGACCATGTCGACGGCGCAGCCCTTGCCCGGCTGCCGATGGACCACCCCGTCCTCGCCGGTGCCGCGCCGCTGCGGGTCTTTGTCGGCCTGGACCGGGGCGCGCCGCTTTTCGCGCGCGAACTGGTGAACTGGACCCCGGAGGATGTCGATTTCTCGACGCTGGGCGCATTTCTGGACCCCTCCGAGCAGCGGCACCCGCTGCTGCCGGGCGACGAGCGCTTTGCCGAGTTGCGCGCGGTGATGACCGCGCTCGGCCCGCGCGACGCCGAGATTGCCGCCTCGGTCAAGGCGGTGCTTGGCTGGCACGAAAGCCACCGCTTCTGTTCGCGCTGCGGCTCTCCGAGTGTCGCGGCGCCGGGGGGATGGCAGCGCGACTGCCCGGCCTGCGGCGGGCATCACTTCCCGCGCACCGATCCGGTGGTCATCATGCTGATCACCCATGGCAACGCGCTGCTGGTGGGCCGTGCCGCCGCCTGGCCCGAGGGCATGTATTCGCTGCTGGCGGGGTTCATGGAGCCCGGCGAGACCATCGAGGCGGCGGTGCGGCGCGAAGTGTTCGAGGAAACCGCCATCGAGGTCGGCGAGGTGCGCTACCTGGCCTCGCAGCCCTGGCCGTTTCCCTCGTCGGTCATGATCGGCTGCATCGGCGAGGCCAAGGGGCGCGAGATCACGCTCGATCCGCATGAGCTGGAGGATGCGCTCTGGATCAGCCGCGAAGAGCTGGCGCAGGTCTTTGCCGGCCAACACCCCCGCATCCGCGCCAGCCGCAAGGGCGCGATTGCCCATTACCTGATGTGGAACTGGCTTGCGGACCGGCTGAAATGACGCAAAGGTAAGGCAAAACAGCGGGCAGGTTCCAGCAATGCAGTTCACGAGCAAGGAAGATATCGAGGCGCCGATCGACTTTGTCTTCGCGCGCGCGGTCGATTTCCGCGCCTTCGAGAAACAGGCGCTGCGGCGCGGGGTCGACCTGCGCCGGGTCGACCGGCTGACCCATATCGGCAAGGGTGCCACCTGGGACGCGGACTTCCGGTTTCGCGGCAAGGTCCGCCAGCTGCGGGCCGAGGTCGTGGGCTTTGACCAGCCCAACGGCTACGTGGTCTCGCTGCAATCGGTGGGTGTCGACGGGCTGACGACGGTTGAGCTGGTGGCGCTGTCGCGCAGCCGCACCCGCATCACCGTGACGCACGAGCTGGCGGCCAAATCGCTGGGCGCGCGGCTGATGCTCCAGTCCCTGCGGCTGGCACGCTCTGGCCTGCAGAAGAAGTTCGAAAAGCGTATCGGCGCCTATTGCGAGGATATCGAAGAGCTCTGGACCCGCCGCGGCTGAGGCTTGCGCCGGTCATGCCGGCGCTCGGCGGCCGGATAGACCCCCATCAGCTTGATGTAATCGGTGAAGTAGTCCAGCTCTTCCATGGCCAGCCGCACCGAGCGGTCATCGGGGTGGCCCTCGATCTCGGCATAGAACTGGGTGGCGGTGAAATGACCGTCGACCATGTAGCTTTCCAGCTTGGTCATGTTGACGCCATTGGTCGCGAAACCGCCCATCGCCTTGTAGAGCGCGGCGGGAATGTTGCGCACCCGGAAGACAAAGCTGGTCATCATGCCCAGCTTGCCGCGCACCGCGTAATCCGGCGTCGCTGACATGATCAGAAAGCGGGTGGTGTTGTTGTCATTATCCTCGATATGGCGCGCCAGCACGTCCAGCCCGTAGATGCCGGCGGCGATCTCGGAGGCGAGCGCGCCTTCGGTCGGGTCGTTCAGGGCGGCGACATCGCGGGCGGCGGCGGCGTTGTCGGACCAGTTGAGCGTTTCCAGCCGGTGTTCGCGCAGGAAGCCGCGCGCCTGGCCCAGCAGGATCGACATGCTGCGGACCCGGCGCAGGTCGCCGATGCTGGTGCCCTTGACGGCCAGCAGGTTGATATGCACCCGCACGAAGGCCTCGTCGACGATGTGCAGCCCGCTTTCGGGCAGGAGGTGGTGCACGTCGGCCACCCGGCCATAGGTCGAATTCTCGACGGCGATCATGCCAAGCTCGGCCTGACCGGACCGCACGGCGTCAATGGCATCCTCGAAGGTGGCGCAGGGCATCGGCTCCATATCGGGGCGGGCCTCGACGCAGGCCTGATGCCCGTAGGCGCCCGGCTCTCCCTGAAAGGCTATCTTTGCGGCCACGACTTTTCCCCCACCATGACGCCAAAAAGGCGGTCCGTCGCGCCACTACACCTTGCGTCATGGCCTTGGAAGCGGATACATACCCCCGAAACTGCGAACAAAATGGAACGCGACATGTTCGACACAATGACGATGACCAAGATTGTCGGCGGCTTTTGCGGCGCATTTCTGGTCTTTCTGCTGGGAAACTGGGCGGCCGAGTCAGTCTATGGCGGTGGCGAAGGCGGCCATGGCGAACATGCGCAGGCCTATGTCGTGCCGGTGGAGGATGCAGGCGCCGCGGCCGAGCCCGTGGCCGAAGGCCCGAGCTTCGAGGAGGCCTATGCCCAGGCAGATGCCGCCGCCGGTGAAGGCGTGTTCCGCAACTGCCGGTCCTGCCACTCGATCGAGCAGGGCAAGAACGGCACCGGCCCGTCGCTTTACGGCGTTGTCGGCCGCCCGGTCGATTCCATCGCGGACTATTCCTATTCCGGCGCGCTCGAGCAGGTTGTCGATGTCTGGTCGCCCGATCATCTCAACAGTTTCCTGACCGATCCCAAGGGCTTCGCCCCGGGCACCAAGATGACCTTCGCGGGCCTGAACAAGATCGAGGACCGGGTCAACCTGATCGCCTATCTCGACAGCCTCGACAACTGATCTCACGATCAGCGTTCTGCGAAATGCCGCCCCGATCTGGGCGGCATTTCCTTTTGGGCCCTCACGCAATCTCAACTTGAATGTCATCGCTGCCCGCCGTTAGCTTGACCGCAATGCGACTGTCCGCATCGAGGAGGAGCCCCCATGTCTCAACGCCACAACATCGCGCGCGCTGCCGCTGCCGAACGGGTTGGCGATCTGAGGCCGCTGCGCTGGCTTGCCGGCTCGGTGATCGGGCTGGCGCTGGCATTTGCTGCAGTCGAGGCGCGGGCGGAGAGCCATGAAACCATCATCACCGCCCATGGCTACTCGACCTTCGGAGACCTCAAATACCCCGCCGATTTCGCCCATCTGGACTATGTGAACCCCGATGCGCCCAAGGGCGGCGAGATCTCGATCTGGTCGCAGGGCACCTTCGACAACTTCAACCCCTATGCCCGCGAGGGCCGGGCCGGCGCGCTGGCGACCGTTGGCTACGAAAGCCTGCTGGCGGGCACCTCCGACGAGATCAGCGCCGAGTATTGCCTGGTCTGCTCGTCGCTCGAATATCCCGAGAGCGAGGATTGGGTGATCTTCCACATGCGGCCCGAGGCGCGCTTTTCGGACGGCACGCCGCTGACCGCACAGGACGTGGTCTTTTCGCACAACATCCTGCTTGAGCAGGGCCTGCCCTCCTATGCCGAGGCGGTGCGGGCGCTGATCCCAACCGTCGAGGCGCTGGACGACTACACCGTCAAGTTCACCTTCGCCCCCGATGTGCCGCGCAAGAACCTGATCAACCAGGCCGGCGGAGTGCCGATCTTTTCCAAGGCGTGGTTCGAATCCCATGATGTGCGGCTGGACGAGCCCAGCTTCGAGATGTCGCCCGGCTCCGGGCCCTACATGCTCGACAGCTACACGGTGAACGAGCAGATCATCTACCGCCGCAACCCCGACTATTGGGGCAACGAACTGCCGATCAATGTCGGGCGCAACAACTTCGACACCATCCGGGTCGAGTATTTCGCCGATAGCACCGCCGCCTTCGAGGCCTTCAAGGCCGGGGAGTTCACCTTCCGGCAGGAAAACTCCTCGCTCAGCTGGGCGACCGGCTCCGATTTCCCCGCCATCAACAACGGCTGGGTGGTCAGGGACGAGCTCGAGGACGGCTCGCTGCCCGGCGCCACCGGCTTTGTCTTCAACCTGCGGCGCGAGCGGTTCCAGGATATCCGGGTCCGGCAGGCGCTGGCGCTGATGTACAACTTCACCTGGACCAACGACTCGCTGCAATACGGGCTGTTCCGCCAGCGCGAAAGCTTCTGGCAGGGCTCGGACCTTGCCGCCAAGGGCGTGCCCGAAGGCCGCGAGCTGGAGCTGTTGCAATCGGTTGCCGACCTGATCGACCCGGCGATCCTGACCGAGGAAGTGACCATGCCGCATGTCTCGGGCGACCGGCAGGTGGACCGGGGCAACCTGCGTCTGGCCTCCGACCTGCTCGATCAGGCGGGCTGGGTCGTGGGCGCCGACGGCATGCGCGCCAAGGACGGCCAGCCGCTGACGCTGGAATTCCTGTCGATCAGCCCGTCCTTCGACCGCATCATCACGCCCTATGTCGAAAGCCTGCGCCAGCTTGGCGTGGACGCGACCTATAACCGTGTCGACCCGGCGCAATACACCAACCGCGAGCGGGCCTTCGACTGGGACATGATCTTCGACGGCTATTCCAACGGGCTGGAAGAAGGCATCGGCCTGGACCAGCGCTTTGGCTCGGACGGGGTCGGCGACGTGTTCAACCCCTCGGGCTATTCCTCTCCGGCGGTCGACAAGCTGATCGAGGCGGTGGTGGCCGCCGAGGATCGCGAGGAAATGGCCGCCGCCGTGCGCGCCATCGACCGGATCATGCGGCGCGAGCTGTTCATCGTGCCGGTCTGGTATCTGGGCAAGTACTGGGTCGCCTATTACGACATGTACGAGCATCCCGAAAACCTGCCGCCCTATGGTTTGGGCTATCTGGACTACTGGTGGTACAACGCGGACAAGGCCGAAGCCTTGCGGGCGGCCGGCGCCCTGCGTTGAGGGGCTGACCGGACCGACAGATGGGCGCCTATATCCTTCGACGGCTGTTGCTGGTGATCCCGACCTTGCTCGGAATCATGATCATCAACTTTGTCCTGACCCAGTTCGTCCCCGGCGGCCCGATCGAGCAGATCATCGCCGAGATGGAAGGGCGCGGCGACGTGTTCGAGACCATTGCCGGCGGGCGCGGCGATGTGAATACCGATGCCTCGGGCGAGTTCGACAGCAAGTATATCGGCGCGCGCGGCCTGCCGCCCGAATTCATCGCCCAGCTTGAACGCGAGTTCGGCTTTGATCGTCCGCCGCTTGAACGGTTTCTGGACATGATGTGGAACTACATCCGCTTCGACTTTGGCGAGAGCTGGTTCCGCTCGATCAGCGTCACCGATCTGGTGCTGGAAAAGATGCCGGTGTCGATCACGCTTGGCCTCTGGTCGACGCTGATCGCCTATTTCGTCTCGATCCCGCTGGGCATCCGCAAGGCGGTGCGCGACGGGTCGGCCTTCGACACCTGGACCTCGGGCGCCATCATCGTGGGCTACGCCATCCCCGGTTTCCTGTTTGCCATCCTGCTGATCGTCATGTTCGCCGGCGGCTCCTACTGGCGGTTCTTCCCGCTGCGGGGGCTGACTTCGGACAATTGGGACCAGATGAACGCGCTGGCCAAGGTGGGCGACTATCTGTGGCACATCACCCTGCCGGTTCTGGCCTCGACCATTTCCAGCTTTGCCACGCTGACGCTGCTGACCAAGAACAGCTTCCTGGACGAGATCAAGAAGCAATACGTCATGACCGCGCGCGCCAAGGGTCTGCCGGAATCGCGGGTGCTTTATGGCCATGTGTTCCGCAACGCGATGCTGATCGTGATCTCGGGGTTTCCGGCGCTGTTCATCGGTGTGTTCTTCGGCGGCAGCCTCATCATCGAGACGCTGTTCTCGCTCGATGGCCTGGGGCGGCTGGGCTACGAGGCCGCGATAGCGCGCGACTATCCGGTGGTGTTTGGCACGCTGTTCGCCTTCTCGCTCATGGGGCTCCTGATCGGGATCATCACCGACCTGACCTATATCTTCGTCGATCCGCGGATCGATTTCGAAAGCCGGGGCTGATGGTGCTGTCGCCGCTCAACCAGCGCCGCTGGCGCAACTTCCGCCGCAACCGGCGCGCCTACTGGTCGGCGGTGATCTTTGGCCTCCTGTTCGGGCTGAGCCTGTTTGCCGAGTTCATCGCCAACGACAAGCCGATCCTGATCGGCTATCGCGGCGAGTTGCGGATGCCGGTGTTCCAGTTCTATTCCGAGCGGGATTTCGGCGGCGATTTTCCCACTTTGGCCAAGTATTCCGACATCGAGGTCCGGTGCCTGATCGTCACCGGCGGGCTGGTCGATTGCTTTGACGAGCCCGAGGACCTGATCGCCGCCGCCGAGGCAGGCACCA
>CAUJIU010000107.1 GCA_963205075.1 Pseudomonadota bacterium
CCCGCCAAGCAGCGCGCAACGCTGGTCGGTCTGGGCCTGAACAAGATGCACAAGACCCGCGAGCTGGAGGATACCCCCTCGGTCCGCGGCATGGTCAACTCGATCCCCCACCTCGTCGAGATCATCGAAGAGCGCGGGTAGGCCTGACCAGGGTCTGATCCAAGAAACGCCCCGGTCCCGCGACCGGGGCGTTTTTCATTGCGGGGCGCGCAGGTAGCCGGCTTTCCATGCCAGCCACAAGAGCAGGGCCGGATAGACGAGGTCGCCCGCCAGCGGCGTGCCGATGTTGAGGGCCGAGAAGTTGCCATTCTGCGCCGCATCGGCGATGTGGACCCCGGCGGCGCCAAGCCAGAAGACCGACTTGGCAAGCACCGGCCCCGCCATCAGCCCGCCCGCCTGCCAGAGCGTCAGGAAGGCGGCCGCTGAAAGGCCCAGCGTGGCGAATGCCAGCTCGATCTGGAACGGGCTGCCGGTTGGCCAGCCGATCTGGGTGGCCACGCTGTCGGCCAGGACCGTATGGCCGATGAACGACCAGACCCCGCCAAACCCGATCAGCACCACGACCAGGACTCGCAAGACCGCCTCTGGCCCCGGTATGCCCCTGGGCCGCGCGACCAGTCTTTGCGCGGCGAGCGGGACGAGGATCAGCATGTAGGCGAACCCCCCGACCCAGGGAATGAACCGGAACAGCCAGTAGACAAGGACTGTCTGGGGCAGGGCATGAAGAAGCGCGCGCCGGATCAGCACCGGCCCCGGAGCCGCGCCCGCGACCGACTGCGCGACCAAGGGGGCAAGCGGAACCGCGAGGCCAAGCAGGCGGTCCCATGACGCGGACGTGGCGGGATATTCCATTTCGGGATACTGGCCAAGCTCCGGGGCCTGGTCAATCGCGGGCGGACCCGTTGACTTGCTGCCACGACCCGCGCGGTTGGGCTTGAACCATGCAGGCTTCCCGTCTATACGCCCCCGGTGGCTCGCAACGGGCCGCGATTCACATGCAACAGGCCGTGTGCCCATTCCGTCGCTGGTTTGGGTCTTCCGGCAAGGAGACAGCGACAATGAAACTCAATGAACTTAGCGACAATCCGGGCGCAACCAAGCCGCGCAAGCGCGTGGGCCGTGGTCCGGGCTCCGGCATCGGCAAGACCGGTGGCCGCGGCATCAAGGGCCAGAAGTCCCGTTCGGGCGTGGCGATCAAGGGCTACGAAGGCGGCCAGATGCCGCTGTTCCGGCGTCTGCCCAAGCGCGGCTTCAACAAGCCCAACCGCAAGGAATTCGCCGTCATCAACCTGGGCCTGATCCAGAAGTTCATCGACGACGGCAAGATCGACACCAAGGTCGAGATCACCGAGGACGTGCTGGTCGCGTCGGGTCTGGTGCGCCGCAAGCTCGATGGCATCCGCATTCTCGCCAAGGGCGAGATCAAGGCCAAGGCCAAGTTCACCGTGACCGGCGCCTCCAAGGGTGCGGTCGAGGCGGTCGAAAAGGCTGGCGGCTCGCTGACCATCACTTCCGCGACTGCGGCGGAATAACCGGTTGTGAGCGGCACGTTCGCCGCTTACATCTGTCCTAGTTTTCCCAACGCCGCCGTCCGGGGAACCGGTCTGGCGGCGTTTTTGATGAAAAGAGACACGAATGGCTTCAGCCGCTGAACAAATGGCCGCGAACCTGAGCTGGGGGGCATTCGGCAAGGCGACCGAGTTGCGCAGCCGGATCCTGTTCACCATCGGCCTCCTGATGGTCTACCGTCTGGGCACCTATATTCCCGTTCCCGGCATCGACGGCGCCGCGCTGCGCTCGTTCATGGCCGACGCGGCATCGGGGATCGGCGGCATCCTGTCGATGTTCACCGGCGGGGCACTGAGCCGCATGGGCGTGTTCGCGCTCGGCATCATGCCCTATATCTCGGCCTCGATCATCGTGCAGCTTCTGGGTTCGATGTACGAGCCGTGGAAGCAGCTGAAGAAAGAGGGCGAGGCGGGGCGGCGCAAGCTCAACCAGTATACCCGCTACGGCACCGTGTTTCTGGCAACCTTCCAGGCCTTCGCGCTGGCCACCAGCCTCGAGGCCGGCGATCTGGCCTCCGATCCGGGCCTCTATTTCCGGGCCGGCTGCGTCATCACGCTGGTGGGCGGCACCATGTTCCTGATGTGGCTGGGCGAGCAGATCACCTCGCGCGGTATCGGCAACGGCATCTCGCTGATCATCTTCGTCGGCATCGTCGCCGAGATCCCGGCCGCCGTCGCCCGCTTTCTCAGCCAGGGCCGTTCGGGCGCGGTCAGCCCGGCCGTCATCCTCGGCGTGATCGTGATGGTGGTGGTGGTGCTGGGCTTCGTGGTATTCATGGAGCGCAGCCTGCGCAAGATCCACATCCAGTATCCGCGCCGCCAGGTCGGTATGAAGGTCTATGACAGCGGCTCGTCGCATCTGCCGATCAAGGTCAACCCGGCCGGCGTCATCCCGGCGATCTTCGCCTCGGCGCTCTTGCTGCTGCCGACCACGATCTCGACCTTTTCGGGCGGCTCCACCGGGCCGATCATGTCGACGATCCTGGCCTACTTTGGCCCCGGCCAGCCGCTCTACCTGTTGTTCTTCGTCTCGATGATCGTGTTCTTCACCTATTTCTATACCCGTGAAGTCGCCTTCAAGACCGACGAAGTCTCGGAAAACCTCAAGAACCAGAACGGCTTCGTGCCGGGCATCCGTCCGGGCAAGCGCACGGCCGAATATCTCGACTATGTCGTCACCCGCATTCTGGTGCTGGGCTCGGGCTATCTGGCGCTGGTCTGCGTCTTGCCCGAGATCCTGCGTTCGCAGCTTTCGGTGCCGTTCTACTTTGGCGGCACCTCGGTGCTGATCATCGTCTCGGTCGGCATGGACACCATCCAGCAGGTCCAGTCGCACATGCTGGCGCACCAGTATGAAGGGCTGATCGAGAAGTCGCAGCTACGCGGAAAGCGGGGCAATCGTAAACCGACCAAAGGGGCTTCCCGCAGATGAACTTGATCCTGCTCGGGCCGCCGGGTGCCGGAAAGGGCACCCAGGCGCGCAAACTTGTCGACGCCTATGACATGGTGCAGCTGTCCACCGGCGACATGCTGCGCGAGGCGCGCACCAGTGGCACCGAGATGGGCAAGATCGTGGCCGATGTCATGGATCGGGGCGATCTGGTCACCGACGAGATCGTCATCGGGCTGATCCGCGAGAAGCTCGGCGCCGGCAAGGCGGGCGGCGGCTTCATCTTCGACGGCTTCCCGCGCACGCTGGCGCAGGCCGATGCGCTGGGCGCGCTGATGGCCGAGATGGGCCAGACGCTTGACCATGTGGTCGAGATGCAGGTGGACGATGCGGCGCTGGTGGCACGGATCACCGGGCGCTCGACCTGCGGCGATTGCGGCGAGGTCTATCACGACCAGACCAAGCCGATCCCGGCCGACGGCAAGTGCAGCAATTGCGGCGGCAGCAGCTTTCAGCGCCGCGCCGATGACAACGAAGACAGTCTCAAGACCCGGCTTCTGGCCTATTACAAGCAGACCAGCCCGCTGATCGGCTACTACTACGCCAAGGGCCAGCTGAAATCGGTCGACGGTCTGGCCAGCATGGACCAGGTTGCGGCCTCGATCGCCGCCGCCATCGGCCCGGTGCGCGCTGGGGCTTGACGCGGGCGGCAACCGCCCATAGACAGCCGCATCCTGCAAGGGAATCGTTTGTGGACCGGGTCGCGCCCGCACCCACAGATCACCTCGACTATGCATGCGGCCCGTGGGGAAACCCAGCGGGCTCGTGTTGTGAAAAAAGGTTCCGGCACGACGGAACCGCAACGAAAGGAAGACCAACGTGGCACGTATTGCCGGCGTGAACATCCCGACTGCAAAGCGGGTTCCCATCGCCCTGACCTATATCCACGGTATCGGCCCCGCCGGTGCCAAAGCCATTTGCGAGGCCGTCAAGATCGACGAGTCGCGCCGCGTCAACGAGCTGTCGGATGCCGAAGTGCTGGCGATCCGCGAGCATATCGACGCCAACTTCACCGTCGAAGGCGACCTGCGCCGTGAAGTGCAGATGAACGTCAAGCGTCTGATGGACCTGGGCTGCTACCGCGGCCTGCGCCATCGCCGCAACCTGCCCGTCCGTGGCCAGCGGACCCACACCAACGCTCGCACGCGCAAAGGCCCCGCCAAGGCCATTGCCGGCAAGAAGAAATAAGGGAGGGTCGCAAGCATGGCACGTGATACCCGTCGCGGAGGCAAGAAGAAGGTCTCCAAGAACATCGCCGCCGGTGTGGCGCATGTGAATTCGTCGTTCAACAACACCAAGATCCTGATCTCTGACGTGCAGGGCAATGCGATTGCCTGGTCGTCGGCTGGCACCATGGGCTTCAAGGGCTCGCGGAAGTCCACCCCCTACGCTGCCCAGATGGCCGCCGAGGATGTGGGCAAGAAGGCCCAGGAGCATGGTGTCAAGACGCTGGAAGTCGAAGTGCAGGGCCCCGGTTCGGGCCGTGAATCGGCCCTGCGCGCGCTGGCTGCCGTGGGTTTCAACATCACCTCGATCCGTGATGTGACCCCGATGGCGCATAATGGCTGCCGTCCGCCCAAGCGCCGCCGCGTCTGACGACTGATCTGTTTGCTGGGGCTGTGCATTCTGCGCGGCCCCAGTCCGCTATTTTGAAACCTCGGGCGCCTGCCTTTATCGGACATGGAAGGCAGGCTGGAATGGAGGGACGCATGATCCACAAGAATTGGGCCGAATTGATCCGGCCGACCCAGCTGGAAGTGAAACCGGGCAACGACCCGATGCGTCAGGCGACGTTGATCGCCGAGCCGCTCGAGCGTGGCTTTGGCCTGACGCTGGGCAACGCGCTGCGGCGGGTGCTGATGTCGTCGCTGCAGGGCGCCGCGATCATCGCCGTGCAGATCGACAACGTGCTGCACGAGTTCTCCTCCGTTTCGGGTGTCCGCGAGGACGTGACCGACATGGTGCTCAACCTCAAGGGCGTCGCGCTGCGCATGGATGTGGACGGCCCCAAGCGCCTGACCGTTCAGGCCAAGGGTCCGGGCGTCGTCACCGCCGGTGACATCTCCGAAAGCGCCGGCATCGAGATCCTGAACAAGGATCACGTGATCTGCCACCTTGACGATGGTGCCGATCTCTACATGGAACTGACCGTTGCCACCGGCAAGGGCTACGTGGCGGCTGACAAGAACAAGCCCGAGGACGCGCCCATCGGCATGATCTCGATCGACGCGATCTATTCGCCGGTCACCCGCGTCAGCTACGAGGTGCAGCCCACCCGCGAGGGCCAGGTGCTGGACTATGACAAGCTGACCATGAAGATCGAGACCGACGGCTCGCTGTCGCCTGACGATGCCGTGGCCTATGCCGCGCGCATCCTTCAGGACCAGCTGCAGATCTTCGTCAACTTCGACGAGCCGGAATCGGCCTCGTCCTCGTCCGACGATGACGGTCTGGAGTTCAACCCGCTGTTGCTGAAGAAGGTCGACGAGCTTGAGCTTTCGGTCCGTTCGGCCAACTGCCTCAAGAACGACAACATCGTCTATATCGGCGACCTGATCCAGAAGACCGAAGCCGAGATGCTGCGCACCCCGAACTTCGGGCGCAAGTCGCTCAACGAGATCAAGGAAGTGCTCTCGGGCATGGGTCTGCACCTTGGCATGGATGTCGAGGACTGGCCGCCGGAAAACATCGAGGATCTGGCCAAGAAGTTCGAAGACCAGTTCTGAGGAACAGGGGCGGATCCCCGGATCCGCCCCGAAATGCCCGGACTGCCGGGGAATGATCGGGCAATGACGCCCCAAGGAGAGCGGCCCACACGCATGGGACCGCCAGACAAAGCAAAACGCTGATAGGAGACATAACATGCGTCACGGAAGCGGCTATCGCCGACTCAATCGCACCCATGAACACCGCAAGGCGCTGTTCGCCAACATGGCCGGGTCGCTGATCGAACATGAACAAATCAAGACCACGCTGCCGAAAGCCAAGGAGCTCAAGCGCGTGATCGACAAGCTGATCACCCTGGGCAAGCGCGGCGACCTGCATGCGCGCCGTCAGGCTGCCGCAGCGCTCAAGCAGGACATGCACGTCGCCAAGCTGTTCGAAGTGCTTGGCCCGCGCTACCAGGAGCGTTCGGGCGGCTACAGCCGCGTGCTCAAGGCCGGGTTCCGCTATGGCGACATGGCGCCGATGGCCATCATCGAGCTGGTTGACCGCGATGTCGACGCCAAGGGCGCCGCCGACAAGGTCCGGCTGGCCGCCGAAGAGGCGATCGAGGACTGAACCGGGCCGGGTTCCGACCCGATCTGCCAGACAGCAAATGCCGGTCGCCCAGCGACCGGCATTTTCATTTCAGACCAGGGCCGGGTGAGCCGCTCAGGGGTCCTTGCGCTCGGCCTGCTGCTTCTTCAGGGCCTCCACGCATTCGGACTGCGCGGCGCGCTGCGGAACATCGCAGTCGGGTTCAAGAAACCCCAGCAGCGCAAGGCGCGACGGCTCGTCGAGCGTCGCAAACAGGTCCAACAATTCGGAGTTTGAATTCTGTAACATCATCCCAAAGACTCATATGCAATTTACTACAATTTAAGGTTGACTGTATTTCATGCAACTTGTCTAAAAAGACATGTCTTTGAGGTCCGGAATCGAGCTGCAAACCAAGAAACTGGCCCAACTGGCGCCTAGCGGGTTCTTCTTTGCCCTGCACATCCGCTTCGCGCTGCCATTGCTACATCATCAGACCTACCCGCAGGGATGGACTGACCTTTACACAGAGGAGGCCTATGCGCTCCGCGACCCGATCATCGCCTGGGGGTTCAGTCAGGTCGGCGTCAAGCGGTGGAGCGAGATCGATATCCCGGATCCGTTCAACATTATCGGGCAGGCCAAGGATTACGGCATGGTATTCGGGTTCGCAGTATCCTGCGGCCCGATGAAGTCCAGGACGATTGCATCTGCCGCACGTCCTGACCGGGACTTCAATGACAGCGAAATGACCGAGTTTGCTCGGATCATCGAGCATCTGCACGTCATTACCGAGCCGCCGGACGCCCTGACCCGAGCCCAAATAGAAGCCCTGCGGTGTCTAGCCGATGGGGATCGTCATGCAGCTGCCGCAGCACGATTGAATATCTCGGAAAGCGCGCTAAAGGCGCGACTATCCGCGGCCAGGACCGCCTTGCTGGCAAGGACAACGGCCGAAGCCATCCAGCGCGCGAGGGACTACAGGCTGCTCTGACATCCACCTGAGGATGCTCCAGCAGGGTTGTGTGACCCTTAACCCAGTAGCTGGAGAAGAAAATGCACAGCACCACTCTGTCGTTCGCCAACATGCACAACCATGGCGAGCTATTCGCTAACATCCTGCGCGCACGGCGGGAATCCTTCATCGTTCGCAATCGTTGGGAACTTCCCGAGACGATGGGCATGGAGTTCGACCAGTACGACACGCCGGCCTCGCGCTGGCTGGCGGTCCATGATGAAACCGGCCGGGTGCTGGCCGGTGTGCGCCTGACGCCCACCACCGCGCGCTGCGGGATCTACAGCTACATGATCCGCGACGCCCAGCATGGCCTGCTCGATTCGATCCCGTCCGACCTGCTGTTCGACGAGGCGCCGGTCGATGAAGGCACCTGGGAGGTGACACGCGGCTTTGTCGTCCATGATATCCCCGCGTCGATCCGCCAGCGGGTGCGGAT
>CAUJIU010000108.1 GCA_963205075.1 Pseudomonadota bacterium
CCCTTCACCGCTCCCGCGGTCAGGCCGGAGACGATCTGGCGCTGGAAGAACATGATCATCACGAACAGCGGCGCCGTCACCGAAACCACCGCCGCCACCGCGAACATCACGTTGCCCTTGGTCTGGGTGGTGCCCAGGAAACTGGCGATCTTGGGGATCATGGTCTGGTTTTCCTTGGACAGGATCATCGTCGTCACCGCGAAGTCATTATAGGCCAGCAGGAACGAGAACAGCCCGGTGGTGATGACCCCCGGCCACATCACCGGAATGATGACATGCCGGAAGGCCTGGAACCGGTTGCAGCCGTCGACCATGGCGCTTTCGTCCAGATCCTTGGGGATGTTCTTGAAGAACGAGTGCAGCATCCACAGGGTGAAGGGCTGGTTGATGGCCACCAGCACGATGATGGCGGTGGGCAGATGGCCCCACAGGTTCAGCCGGAAGAACACCGGCAGATAGCCCGAGACCAGCGTGATCGGCGGCAGCGCCCGGAAGATCAGCGCGATGATCAGGAACCAGAATGCATAGCGGTGGGTCGAGCGCGACAGTGCGTAGCCGCCCAGGGTTCCGAAGGTGAGCGAGATCGTCACCACGAAGATGCAGACAAAGGCCGAGTTCAGCGCCGCGCGCCAGAACTCCTCCTGCACCCATGCCCCCTGATAGCCCAGGCCGGTGAAGCTGCCGCCGGTCTGGACCTGCGTCAGCTTGCCGGTCAGCGCCCACATCCAGTTGGCCTTGGAAAAGAAATCGCCCTCGACCTTGAGCGAGCCCCAGACCGTCCACAGGAAGGGGAATGCGGCGATGATCATCCACAAACCCAGGATGATGAGCATGAGCACGCGCAGCGACGGCGACTTCTGCTGGGCCTTGATCGTCATGGCTTACCTCCGCCCGAAATCGCGCCAGGTGCGCACCAGCACCGGCGACAGTAGAATTGCCACGCCCAGCACCGTCAGCACCGAGGTTGCGGCCGCCGAGGACAGCTGGCGCGTTTCACCGCCCAGATCGTTGTAGATCGCCCAGGACAGCGAGGTTGCGTGCGCCGAGGCGGCAAAGCTGACGATCGGCTCGAACACCCGGAAATTGTCCATCAGCTGGATGAGCGCGATGAAGGTTGTCAGCGGCAGAAGATGCGGCAGGACCACGTAGCGGATCCGCTGCCAGCGCGAGGCGCCGTCGATCATCGCCGATTCCAGCGTGTCGGTGTTCACGGTCTGCAGGCCGGCATAATAGACGATGAAGGCAAAGGGCGCGGTGTGCCAGACGCCGTAGACCATCAGCATGATCCACATCATCGGGGTCGATGCCTTGACCGAGAGCTCGGGGTTGCCGGCCAGCGCCTGCAAGGCCGAGCCGATGATGCCGCGCGCGTCGATCATCCAGAACAGGATCAGCGACCCGACCAGCGGCGTGATGATCATCGGCAGGAGCGAGAAGAATATCAGCGGCCCCCGGATGCGCTTGGCGGCGCTGTTGACCGCGACCGCGATGATGAACCCGAAGATGATGGTTAGCGGCGTGACAATGAACGTAAAGGTCAGCGTGAAGGCCATTGCCTTGTAGAAGGGCAGGTTCAGCATCTGGCTGCCGAAATCGCGCCAGCCTTGCGCGCCGTTCCAGGCCTGGGCGACCTCGCCCACCGCCAGATGCCCGCGATCGAGATAGGTGGTCAGCCCCGCGAACCGTCCCAGCGGCGCGCCCTGCCGCAGCGCCTCGGTGGCTTCCTGGTCGATCATGGTCGACTGGGTGCAGCCGAACAGCGTGCAGTTCTCGACCGATACGATCACCTGGTCATGGGCGACATGCAGCGACTGCACCACGATCGAGACCAGCGGGAAGAAGATGAACAGCAGCATCGCCAGTGACGAGGGCAGGACGAACCAGAGGAATGTCTTGTGCTTCATGTTGGTCGGTTCCGGCGATGAGGGAAGTCGGGGAGAGGGCGCAGCCTGCGCCCTCTCCGTCAGCGGCTCAGTTCAGGAAGCCCTTTTCCTTGGCAGCCGCGGTATAGGCGGCTTCGACATCGGCCAGCGCCTGCTCGGCGCTTTCCTTGCCCTGCAGGAACTCGGCGAGGTTGTCACCCAGCGCGGTGTGCAGCAGGCCCATATAGGGCAGCATCGGATAGGGCGTCGTGTTCATGGCCATGGCCGCGAAGACGCCGTCATTGACCGGCGCCGGCTGGTAGCCGTCGATCATCCAGACCGCCTGCCCCATGGTTTCATCGGTGAGGATCGACGGGCTGACGCCGTTCTTCAACGCCAGGAAGGTCGCCACGGCATCTTCATCGGAGATGTTCTTGGCCACGGTCCAGCCGTCCCACCACAGGGTTGACGCCGGGATCGTGCCGCCGCCGACGGTCATCGGCGCGCCGACCATGGTGTTCTCGTAGACCTCGGGGGTCGAGCCTTCGGCATCCATCAGCACCCCGGTGCGCGAGCCCCACATGTTCATGAGCGCGACGTTGCCGGCTTCCCATTCCGCCGAGGTGGCGTTGGAGTCGTGGGTCAGGAAGTCGGGGTTCATGTATTCGGTCAGCGACTTCATCATGTTGAGCGCGGCGATGCCCTGCTCGTTGTTGATCGAGACTTCGGCCGTGCCCGGCGTGAACAGCGCGCCGCCCTCACCGAAATACATGTTCACGAATTCCTCGGCCAGGTTCCAGCCGGCAGCATAGGCGCCACCCACCGGGTTCTGCATGATGCCCTGGGCGCGGATCATCTCGGCCGCGGCCAGCAGGTCTTCGTAGGTTTTCGGCGGTTCGACGCCGATCTGCTCGAGCACGTCCTTGCGATAGACCAGATGCTGGGCATTGGCCATGAACGCCACGGCCATGACCTTGCCGTTGATGGTGATCAGCTGCCGGGTCGGGATGTCCTGCCCGTATTCGGCGACCAGGTCGTCGAGCGGCCGGATGACATCCTCGTTCATCAGCGCCACGATCGACGAGCTGGCGACGATGGCGCTGGTGTATTCCGCCGGGTTGCCCTGCATGCCGGCGACGTTGATGGTCTGGTGGTCGGCCGTCAGGTTGGCGGTGACCGTCACGCCGGTATCGGCGCAGGCCATCGCGCCATTGGCGACCGTGTGAATGGCGGGAAACTCGTTTCCGACGATACTGACGCGACCGCTGTCCACGCCGCATCCGGCGATTGCGGTCGACCCGCTCAGAACGGCAATCGCCGTCACGATCGCGGCCTTGTTGTACATGTGCATTGTAGACAATCCTCCCTGTCTGGTCTGCAGCCGACCCCCCGGCCGGCAATTGCTCGCACGCATGGCATCTGCCCGGCGAATCGGGCGAGTCGTGCATACGTTGTCATTAGGCGATGAATACGTTGTCAAAATCAAGAGATTTATTCTGAGGGTTCTGAGGGCCGTCTATATTTTATGGTTGCAAGCGGCAGCAGAATGCTGCATATTTGCTTTTGCATACCTTTGCAAGGAGAGCTCGAGATGGCCGAGATACAGCTGCGCAACATCTCAAAGCGTTGGGGAAACTTCGTCGGGGTCCATGAATTCGACCTGACGATCGCAGACCGGGAATTCCTGGTTCTTCTGGGGCCCTCTGGCTGCGGCAAGACCACCACCATGCGGATGATCGCCGGGCTGGAGGAAGCGACGGACGGCGACATCCTGATCGATGGCAAGCGGGTCAACGACCTTGATCCCAAGGACCGCGACATCGCCATGGTGTTCCAGAGCTACGCGCTCTACCCCAACATGAACGTCTACGAGAACATCCGCTTTCCGCTCAAGGTGCGGAAGTCCGACCCTGCGGATCACGAGGCCCGGGTGCGCCGCGCCGCCGAAATGGTCGAGCTGACCGATTTCCTGCACCGCCGCCCCGCCGAACTGTCGGGCGGCCAGCGCCAGCGGGTCGCGCTGGCGCGCGCCATCGTGCGGCAGCCCAACGTGTTCCTGATGGACGAGCCGCTGTCGAATCTCGATGCCAAGCTGCGGGTCTCAACCCGCGCCCAGATCAAGAATCTCAGCCACGAGCTCAAGGTGACCACGATCTATGTCACCCATGACCAGATCGAGGCGATGACGCTGGCCGACCGGGTGGTGGTGCTGAACAAGGGCGTGGTGCAGCAGGTCGCCACCCCGACCGAGATCTACGATTTCCCCGCCAATACCTTCGTCGCGGGCTTCATCGGCAACCCGGCGATGAACCTCATGCAGGGGGATCTCAAGGGGGGCACCTTCACCGGAACCCGGGTGACGATATCCGGCCTCAAGGGCCCGGACGGCCCGGTGACCCTCGGCTTCCGCGCCGAGGATGCGAGCCTTGCCGACAAGGGCGAGATCGTCGCGCCGATCTATTCGCTCGAACTGCTGGGCGACGCGACCATGATCACCGTCAAGGCCGGCGGCACGCTGGTATCGATCAAGGCGCCCAAGGATTTCCGCGCCGAGATCGGCGACCAGATCACCGCAGCGGTGCCGGTGCCGGCCTGTCATCTGTTCGATGCCGGAACCGGCGATCGGCTCGCCGTGTGACATCTCCAATTCTCGGACGCTGAAGAGCAAAGGGACGACTCAATGACCATCACCCACATCAAGCGTGGCAAACCCGAATCCGAACGCGCCGAAGACGATGCCAGGGTCCGCGCCATCGTCGAGCAGACCCTGTCGGATATCGAGCAGCGAGGCGACGCCGCCGTGCGCGAGCTTTCCGCGAAGTTCGACAGCTATGCCCCGCCGAGCTTCCTGCTGACGCCTTCCGAGATCGAAGCCGCGATGCAGAAGGTTTCGGCGCGCGACATGGCCGACATCCGGTTCGCGCAGACCCAGATCCGCCGCTTTGCCGAGGCCCAGCGGGCCTCGATGACCGATATCGAGGTCGAGACCATGCCGGGCGTCATCCTTGGCCACCGCAACATTCCGGTGCAATCGGTCGGGTGCTACGTGCCGGGCGGCAAGTTCCCGATGGTGGCATCGGCCCATATGTCGGTGCTGACCGCCTCGGTGGCCGGAGTTCCGCGCATCGTGGCCTCGGCGCCGCCGGTCAAGGGTGCGCCGCATCCGGCGATCGTCGCGGCGATGCATATGGGGGGCGCCCATGAAATCTACGTCCTGGGCGGCATGCAGGCGGTCGGCGCCATGGCCATCGGCACCCAGACCATCAAGCCGGTCGACATGCTGGTCGGGCCCGGCAACGCCTTTGTCGCCGAGGCCAAGCGCCAGCTCTTTGGCCGGGTCGGCATCGACCTTTTCGCCGGGCCGACCGAAACCATGGTGATCGCCGACGACACGGTCGACGCCGAGCTTTGCGCGACCGACCTGCTGGGTCAGGCCGAGCATGGCTACAACTCTCCGGCGGTGCTGGTGACCGTCTCGCGCAAGCTGGCGGACGCGACCCTGGCCGAGATCGACCGCCTGCTGCAGATCCTGCCCACCGCCGAAACCGCGCGCGCCAGCTGGCGCGACTATGGCGAGGTCATCGTTTGCGACACCCATGAGGAAATGCTCGACGTCGCCAACGATTATGCCTCCGAGCATGTGCAGGTGATGACCGACCGCGATGACTGGTTTCTCGAGAACATGCAGTCCTATGGCGCGCTGTTTCTGGGGCCGCGCACCAACGTCGCCAACGGCGACAAGGTGATCGGCACCAACCACACCCTGCCCACCCGCAAGGCCGGGCGCTATACGGGCGGGCTCTGGGTCGGCAAGTTTCTCAAGACCCACAGCTACCAGAAGATCACCACCGATGCGGCGGCCGCACTCATTGGCGCCTATGGCTCGCGCCTGTGCCTGCTGGAGGGCTTTGTCGGGCATGCCGAGCAATGCAACATCCGCGTGCGCCGCTATGGCGGCAGGAACGTGGCCTACGGGACGGCCGCCGAATGACACCTGACCGGCTCAAGGCGCTGTTCGTGCCGCTGCGCGCGGCCATGTCGGAATTTGCCGAAGCCCCGGTGCGGGCCGCGCTCGGGGCGCTGTTTGCCCCCGATGCGACGCTGCGCCTCTGCCATCCCTTCGGCGATCTGCTGGGCGGTGAGGCTTTCTATGACGCGGCCTATGCGCCGCTGCTGGCAGCGATGCCGGACCTTGAACGGCGCGACATGATCCTGATGGCCGGCACTACGCCCGAGGGTCAGGATTGGGTCGGCGCGATGGGCAATTACATGGGCACCTTCACCGGGCCCTTTCTCGGCATTCCGCCGACCGGCCATGTCGCCCATATGCGCTACCACGAATTCTTTCGCGTCGAAGGGGGCCGGGTCACCGAGGTTCAGGCCATCTGGGACATTCCCGAACTGATGATGCAGGCGCGTGCCTGGCCGATGGCGCCGCAGCTGGGCGGGTTCCTGTGCACCCCGGCGCCGATGCCGGGCGACGGGCTGGCCGTTTCGGGCGACGGCCGGGCGGCGCTCGACCATGTCGTCGCGATGCTGACCGCGCTGTGCCGCCATCCCGCCAATCCCGATCCGGCGATCATGGAATTGCCGCGCTTCTGGCATCCGCGCTTCAACTGGTACGGCCCGGCCGGGATCGGCACCGGACGCGGCATCGCGGGTTTCCGCAACTGGCACCAGATCCCGTTCCTGCGCGCCATGCCCGACCGCAAGCTCGACGCCATGGGCGACCTGCTGTCGCATTGGGTGGGCGAGGGCAATTACGTGTGCGAGACCGGCTGGCCCAACATGCGCCTGACGCTCAGCCATGACGGCTGGATGGGCATTGCCCCCACGGGCCGCGAAGTGCTGCTGCGCAGTCTCGACTTCTGGCGGATCGAGCGGGGCCTGATCCGGGAAAACTGGGTGCTGGTCGATCTGCTCGACCTTTACGCCCAGGTCGGGGTCGATGTGCTGGCGCGCTTGCGCGAGTTCAACAAGGCGCGCCATACAGGGCCGATCCAACTGCCGGACGGACTGACCCGATGACCCTGCCCCGCTCGCCCTCCTTCCGCCTCGACAACCGCCGCGCGCTGGTGGCCGGTGCCTCATCCGGCATCGGCGCCGCCTGTGCCGTGGCCCTGGCCGAGGCCGGCGCCGAAGTGACGCTGGCCGCCCGCAGCCGCGACAGGCTGGAGGCGATTGCCGGCGAGATGGCGCGCGAGGGCCATGCGGTGCGGGTGCTGGTCCTGGATCTGGCCGACGTGGCCGCCAGCGAGGCGGCCGTGGCGACCAGCGGCCCCTACGAGGTGCTG
>CAUJIU010000109.1 GCA_963205075.1 Pseudomonadota bacterium
GCCGGCGAAGACCGCCAGGCGATGCAGCAGGGCATGATGAAGCTCTACAAGGAAAACAAGGTCAACCCGGCCTCGGGCTGCCTGCCGATCCTGTTGCAGATCCCGATCTTCTTCTCGCTCTACAAGGTGATCTTCGTCACCATCGAACTGCGTCACGCGCCATGGTTCGGCTGGATCCGCGACCTTTCGGCCCCCGACCCGTCCTCGATCCTCAACCTGTTCGGCCTGCTGCCCTGGAACACGCCCGACCCCACCAGCGCCTTCTTCATCGTCTCGCTCGGCGTGCTGCCGATCCTGCTGGGCATCTCGATGTGGCTCCAGCAGCGCCTGAACCCGGCGCCGACCGACCCGACCCAGAAGATGATCTTCGCCTACATGCCGTGGATCTTCATGTTCATGCTGGGCCGCTTTGCCAGCGGACTGGTCATCTACTGGATCGCCAACAACACCATCACCTTCATCCAGCAATACCTGATCATGCGCAGCCATGGCCACAAACCGGATATCTTCGGCAACATCCGCTCCAGCCTGGCGCGCAAGCCGAAACCGGCGGCCAAGGCGGCCAACAGCACCAAGAAGCCCAAGTGACCGCAACCGTCGCCGCGCTGGTCCGGCACCCGGTCAAGTCCATCGGCTTCGAGGAACTGGCCGAGGTCGTCCTGGCGGCCGGCTCCACCATGCCGCATGACCGCCGCTGGGCCATCACCCATGCGGCGGCCCGCCCCAACGACAGCGCCGATGGCTGGGCCTCCAAGCTCAACTTCCTGCGCGGCTGGGCCGAGCCGCGGCTGATGGCCATTGCCGCCACGCTGGACGAGAACAGCGGCACCCTGCGGCTGACCCATCGCGATCTCGAGCCCGTTTCAGTGCGCCCGGATACGGCCGAGGGCGCGGCAGCGCTCATCGCCTGGGTGGCGCAGCTTTGGCCCGCGGTCCGCCCCGAACCTGCCCGCGTGGTGACGCCGACGGGGCGCGGCATGACCGACCAGCAGACGCCCTACATCTCGATCCTCAACCGCGCCTCCAATGCCGATCTTTCGCGGCGCATGGGGCAGGACCTGTCGATGCATCGCTGGCGCGGCAATGTCTGGCTCGACGGGCCCGAGCCCTGGGCCGAGCGCGACTGGATCGGGCAGCAGATCACGCTTGGCAAGGCGCGCCTGAAGGTCGAGGCCCATATCTCCCGCTGCAAAGCGACCGAGGCCAATCCGATGACAGGCCGGGCCGATGCCGATACACTGGGGGCACTCGACGCCGCCTTCGGCCACCAGGACTTCGGCGTCTTTGCCCGGGTCGTGTCAGGCGGCCGGGTGGCAACCGGAGACAGGGCGGAGATCACTTGAACCAGCTTCCATTCCCCGTGGCCCCTGAGCCGGACGCTTTCACCGCCGAAAGGGGCCGCCTGCTCTTTGCCGGACCGGTCGACTTTCTCAAGGGCGTGGTCGCCATGTCCGGCCTGCCGCCGGCCGACCGGGCCGAGGTCTGCTTTGCCGGACGCTCGAATGTGGGCAAGTCCTCGCTCATCAATGCGCTGACCGGGCGCAAGGCGCTGGCGCGCGCCTCCAACACCCCCGGCCGCACGCAAGAGATCAACTACTTCTCGCTGGGCGAGGCCCGCTATCTGGTCGACCTGCCCGGCTACGGCTTTGCCGAGGCGCCGCTGGCGGTGGTGGAGCGCTGGCAGAAGCTGCTCAAGTCCTATCTGTCCGGGCGGCCCACATTGCGCCGCGCCTTCGTGCTGGTCGACTCGCGCCACGGCGTCAAGGCGGTGGACGAAGACATCATGAAGCTGCTCGACCAGGCGGCGGTCACCTTTCAGGTGGTGATGACCAAGACCGACAAGGTGCGCGAGGCCGATCTGGCCAAGGTGCTGGGCCAGACCCGCGCCGCGCTCGCCTCCCATCCCGCCGCCTATCCCGAAATCGTGCTGACCTCGTCGGAAAAGGGCGAGGGGATAGCGACGCTGCGCAGCATCATCGCCCAGATCGACTGAGCAAACGGGAGCCAAGACATGAGGAAGCAGAACATGGACCGTGACTGGATCGCCACCGCCCGCACCCTCTCGGAAGCCCTGCCCTACCTGCAGCGCTATTCCGGCGCGATCGTTGTGGTCAAGTTCGGCGGCAACGCCATGGGCGACGAGGTCGCGATGGCCGAATTCGCGCGCGACATGGTGCTGATGAAGCAGGTCGGCATGAACCCGGTCGTGGTGCATGGCGGCGGCCCGATGATCAACAGCCTGCTCGCCCGCCTTGGCATCAAGTCGGAATTCGTGCGCGGCAAGCGCGTGACCGACAAGGAAACCGTCGAAGTGGTCGAGATGGTGCTGACCGGCCTCGTCAACAAGCGCATCGTGCAGGCGATCATGGACGAGGGCGGCCGCGCTGTCGGCCTCTCGGGCAAGGACGACGACATGATGGTGGCCGTGGCCGACGACCCCGAACTGGGCTTCGTCGGGCGCCCGGTCGAGATGAACGTGCAGGTGCTGCGCGACCTGTTCACCGCCGGCATCATCCCGGTGGTGGCTCCGGTGGCGACCGGCATGAACCAGAACGAAACCTTCAACGTCAACGGCGACACCGCCGCCGGCGCCATTGCCGGCGCGCTCAAGGCCGACCGCCTGCTGCTGCTGACCGATGTGGCCGGCGTCAAGGACGAGACCGGCGAGATCGTGACCCAGCTCACCCCCGACCAGGTGCGGGACATGACCGAGCGCGGGGTGATCTCCGGCGGCATGATCCCCAAGACCGAAACCGCGCTGGCAGCGCTCGAGGCCGGGGTTCGCGCGGTGGTGATCCTTGACGGGCGCCTGCCCAACGCCTCGCTGCTGGAACTGTTCACCGAACATGGCGCGGGCTCGATCATCCGCAGCACCGAGCCGCGGGTCAAGCCGCGCCAGCCGTGACCCCGGACGGGCGCATCGCTGCCCATGCCGCCGATGCCGGGCTGATGATCGCCGGGATCGCCCCGGTCCTGCCCGCCGACGGGCTGGCGGCGGGGCTGCGCACGCTGGTGCTGCTGGCGCCTGACGAGCCGGGCTTCTGGACCCGGTTCCGCGCCGCGCCCGAATATGACGATGGCCGCGCCGACCCGCTCGACCGCTGGTCGCGCCGCGTCATCGGCGACATCGCCGGCGCCTGTGGCGGCACCGCCATCTTTCCCTTCGACGGGCCGCCCTATTTCCCCTTCTACAACTGGGCGATCCGCTCGGGGCGCGCCTTCGCCTCGCCGGTCACGCTTCTGGTCCATGACGTCGCGGGCCTGTTCATCTCGTTCCGTGGCGCCATCGCGCTGACCGAACCGGTCTCACAACCACCCGCGGCCAATCCCTGCGGCAGCTGCGCGGCCCAACCCTGCCGGGCCGCCTGCCCCGCCGCGGCGCTCACCCCCTCCGGCTATGACGTCGCGCGCTGCCACGACTGGCTCGACACCGCCCCGGGCCGGTCCTGCATGGCCGGCGGCTGCCTGACCCGCCGCGCCTGCCCGGTCGGCGCGGAGCGCCGGGGCGAGGAGCAGTCGGCCTACCACATGCAGAGGTTCCACCCGGCATGACCCGTCGCCTGATCCTGATCCGCCATGCCAAGTCCGGCTGGGACGACCCCTTCGCCGACGACCACGAGCGCACGCTCACCAGTCGCGGCCAGGCCAGCGCCGGCGCCATCGGCGCGTGGCTGGCGGCCAAGGGCTACCTGCCGGACCGCGTGCTCTGCTCGACCGCCACCCGCACCGTGCAGACGCTCGACCTGATCCTGCCGCATCTGCCCGCCAGACCGGCGATCGACTATCTGGACAGCCTCTACCATGCCTCGGCGCCCGGCATTCTGGGGGTGCTCAAGCAGGCCAGGGGCGCCACCGTCGCCATCATCGGCCATAACCCCGGCATCGGCGATCTGGCCTGCGGCGTGGTGCGGGCCCGCCCCGGCCATGCCCGCTTTCCCGCCTACCCCACGGGCGCCACCACCGTCATCGACTTTGCCATCGACGACTGGAGCCAGGTCCGGCCCGGCAGCGGCACGGTTGCAGGTTTCATCGTGCCGCGCGACCTGATCGGCGACGACGCGGCCGAATAGCAAAGGGCCCCGCCGTTTCGGCAAGGCCCTTCATTTTGGCACAAATACCTCCGCCGGAGGCTCCGCCGCCCGATGCTCTCAGTGACCCAGGATCTGGCTGAGAAACAGCTTGGTCCGGTCCGACTGCGGGTTGAGGAAGAACTCCTCCGGTTCGTTCTGTTCCACAATCTGGCCCTGGTCCATGAAGATGACCCGGTTGGCCACCTGACGGGCAAAGCCCATCTCGTGGGTGACGCAGATCATGGTCATGCCCTCTTCGGCCAGCTCGATCATGGTATCGAGCACTTCCTTGATCATTTCCGGGTCAAGCGCCGAGGTCGGCTCGTCAAACAGCATGATCCGCGGCCGCATGCACAGCGACCGGGCAATCGCCACCCGCTGCTGCTGGCCCCCTGACAGCTGGCCGGGATACTTGTTGGCCTGCTCGGGAATCTTCACCTTTTCCAGGTATTGCATCGCGATCTCTTCAGCCTCTTTCTTGGGTGTCTTGCGCACCCAGATCGGCGCCAGCGTGCAGTTCTCCAGGATGGTCAGATGCGGGAACAGGTTGAAATGCTGAAAGCACATGCCAACCTCCGACCGGATCTTGTCGATGTTCTTGAGGTCCGAGGTCAGCTCGATCCCGTCGACGATGATCTGGCCGGCCTGATGCTCTTCCAGGCGGTTGATGCAGCGGATCAGCGTCGACTTGCCCGAGCCCGAAGGCCCGCAGACAACGATCCGCTCGCCGCGATTGACCGTCAGGTTGATGTCACGCAGCACGTGAAAGCTGCCATACCACTTGTTCATGCTGCTGATCTGGATCGCGACTTCGTCCGAGACCTTCATCTGGCTGCGGTCGATTTCACGATCGATTGCGAGGTCTGACATTATTGGTCTCCTTAGCGGTTTTCACGCTGGAGCTTGCGCTCCAGATACATGGAATAGCGGCCCATTGCGAAGCAGAAGATGAAGAACATCAGGCCGATGAAGACGTAGAGCTCCCAGTAGACGCCGTTCCAGTCGGTGGAGGCGCGGATGGCGTTGGTGAAGCCGATCGGGTCGAACAGCCCGATGAAGACCACCAGCGTCGTATCCTTGAACAGCCCGATGAAGGTGTTCACGATGCCCGGGATCGAGATCTTGAGCGCCTGCGGCAGGATGATCAGCCGCATCGACTTCCAGTAATCGAGCCCCAGCGAATCCGCGGCCTCGTACTGCCCCTTGGGCAGCGCCGCCAGGCCGCCACGCACCACCTCGGCGATATAGGCCGCCGAAAACAGCGTGACCATGATGATCACCCGCAGGGTCAGGTCGAAGGTGGTCCCCGGCGGCAGGAAGTAGCCAAGGATCAGCTGGGCAGTGAACAGCCAGACAATCAGCGGCACGCCGCGGATGATCTCGATGAAGGCGGTCGACAGCATGTTGACGATCATCATGTCGGACTTGCGCCCCAGCGCCAGCACCACGCCGAGCGGCAGCGACAGCGAAATGCCCGCCACACCGATGATCAGCGACAGGGTAAAGCCGCCGAACTTCTTGGAGTCGATATACTCGATCCCGATCGGCAGCAGATCCTGCAAGGCCCCGGCAAGCGGTCCGGCGGCGTAGAGCCAGAACGCCGCGGCGGCAATGACCGCCGCCGGCACGCCCAGCGACAGGCCGCCGACCGGGCTGAGCAGCCGGAACACCAGGCCCGCGACCACAAAGCCCAGTGCCGCGGCTACCGGCGTCCAGATCGAGCCGCCCCAGAGCAGCCAGAACAGCGCGAACGGCAGCACCGGCAGCACCAGCAACAACTTGCGCGGCATGGCCGTGAACAGCAGCGGCAGGATGCCGACCAGCAGCAGCGCCAGCGCCAGGACCGGGCGCCAATAGGCCTCGCGCGGGTAAAAACCGAACAGCAGCTGCTGCCAGCGGTCGGTTATCACCGCAAAGCAGGCCGATGACGCATCCGGTCCGACGGTCGCGTCACGGATGGCGCGGCATTCCGACAGGTTGTCGGCCACCCAGACCGAATTGGCGAACCACGGGAACAGGTGGCTCACCACCGACCAGACGACCCAGATCGACAGGAGGGTCAGGATGGCGTTCAACCAGCTTGAGAACAGGTTCTCGCGCACCCATTTGATCGCCCCCTTCTCGCTCAGGGGCGGCTCGGAGGCGGGGATCATTTCGGTGCGGACGAAAGTCAGGGAAGCACTCTTGCCGGTCATGTCAGCGCTCCTGCAGTTTCATGCGGTTGTTGACGAGGTTCATCACGAAGGCGATGAGCAGGCTGATGACGAGGTAGAACAGCCCCATCAGCAGCATGGCCTCGAGCGCGCGGCCGGTCTGGTTGAGCGTGATGCCCCCCAGCGTCGCCTTGACGTCCGGATAGCCCACCGCAATCGCCAGCGACGAGTTCTTGGTCAGGTTGAGGTATTGCGAGATCAGCGGCGGGATGATGACCCGCATCGCCTGCGGCAGGATGACAAGGTTCATGGTCCGGTTCGGACGCAGCCCGAGCGCGAAGGCGGCCTCGGTCTGTCCCTTGGAAACCGCAAGAATGCCGGCGCGCACGATCTCGGCGATGAAGGTGCCGGTATAGAGCGACAGGGCCACCCACAAGGCCATGAGCGGGTTGGAGATCTGGATCCCGCCCTGAAAGTTGAAGCCGCCCAGCTCCGGATAGCTCAGGCCGACCGGGCGCCCCATCACGAAATAGGCCAGAACGGTGGGCACGATCGCGATCAGCAGCGCCGGCCAGACCATCGGCAGCAGCTGCCCGGTATCAAACAGGCGCTTGCGGGCAAAGCGGCGATAGAAGATCGCCCCGGCAATCGCCAGGATGGCGACCACGATCAGCACGCCCGCCCCGTCAGACCAGACCGGCGAGGGGATGTAGACACCGCGGTTGGTGATGGCCATCGAGTCGCCAAACAGCATCGATGCGGTGCCGCCTTCGCGGAAATCGCGCGGCTGGGGGGTGCTTTCGGTCATGACCGCATAGATCAGCACGATCCACAGCAACAAGGGCACGTTGCGGAAACCCTCGACGTAAACCGCCATCAGACGCGAGACGACCAAGTTCTTCGACAGCCGCAACACGCCCGCAAGCACGCCCAGCACCGTCGCGGTGACGCATCCCAGCCCGGCCACCAGCAAGGTGTTCAGGATGCCGACAATCGCCGCGCGACCATGGGTCATCGAGGCGTCATAGGCGATCAGCGACTGCGAGATGTCATAACCGGAGCGGTTGCTCAGAAACCGGAAGTTGGGCGTCAGGCCCAGGGCCTGCAGGTTTACCGCCGCGTTGCGGCCCAGCCAGAAAACGGCCAGGGCCAGCAGTGCCAGAGTGACCACCTGAATGGTGATCGAGCGATAGCGCGTATCATGGATGAGTTGGGAAAGCCGGAAGCTGCGCTTCGGCGCTTCGGTTAGGGCCATCGATGTATCTCCCCGGGGGTTCCGACCAAGATCCAATTCGCGCCGGTTCTTCCGGCGTCCAGGCAGGGACGGAAGCTGATAATCACTTGAGGTCGGAAAAGGGGCACCCGGCTATGCCAAGCGCCCCTTCAGTAGAGCTACATGCTCAGATCAACGGAACGGCGGCGAGTAGATCAGGCCGCCCTGGGTCCACTGGGCGTTGAGACCGCGAGCCAGACCGATCGGAGTGTTCTCACCGATGTTCTTCTCGAAGATCTCGCCGTAGTTGCCCGAAGCCGCGATGGCGTTCTTGGCCCAATCGGCGCTGAGGCCGACCATCGCGCCAAGCTCGCCCTCGGTGCCGAGCAGACGGTTCACTTCCGGGTTGTTGGTCGGAGCAGCGGCCATCTCGGCGACGTTGGCCGAGGTGATGCCGAGTTCTTCGGCCGTGATCAGCGCGTTCAGCGTCCAGCGGACGATGTCGCCCCAGTCGTTGTCGCCGTGACGGACCAGCGGGCCGAGCGGCTCTTTCGAGATGATCTCCGGCAGCAGAACGTGGTCTTCCGGATGCTCGAAGGTGGCGCGGGTGGCCGCGAGGCCGGACGCGTCGGTGGTGTAGACGTCACAGGCGCCCGCCAGATACTGCTGCTGGGCTTCTGCGTTGGTCTGGATCGGAACCGGCTCGTAGCTGATGTTGTTGGAGCGGAAGAAGTCCGACAGGTTCAGCTCGGTGGTGGTGCCGGTCTGGATACAGACGGTCGCACCGTCCAGATCCTTGGCCGAAGTCACGCCGAGAGCCTTGGGCACCATGAAGCCCTGGCCATCGTAGTAGTTCACGCCAGCGAAATCGAACTTGAGGTCGGTGTCGCGCGAGAAGGTCCAGGTGGTGTTCCGGGCCAGCATGTCGATCTCGCCGGAGGCAAGAGCGGTAAAGCGGGTTTCGCCCGTGGTGGGCACGAATTCGACGGCAGCCGGATCGCCGAGAACGGCGGCGGCAACGGCGCGGCAAACGGCAACGTCAAAGCCTTCCCAGACGCCATTCGCGTCGGGGGCGGCGAAGCCGGGCAGACCGGTGGTGACGCCGCAGTTCAGCTTGCCGCGGGCTTTCACATCGTCCAGGGTCGATGCGCTCGCAGCGGTCGCCATCAGACCAGCAACTGTCAGAGCACCGAAGATTACGGATTTTTTCATTTTTACCTCTTCCTGATTCCCCTCGCCTTCGCGGCGGGGTTTATGTCTCTGTCCTTTCGGACAAGGGCGGTAGTCAAAGGGGCTTTCCCCGTTGGCCCGCATAGCTTGGGCGGATTCACCAGTGCAGGTCAAGGGGCGGTTGGGCACTTTGCCGCGTAAGTTGACGCAAGATTTCGCCGGGATAGGCCGGATTGACGCAAGGAAATTCGAAACTATTGGCCAGAAACCATGTGCCAGAAGCTTTCGGCCGCCGCGAACGCCAAACGTTTCAATTCGGCGGCCTGTTCGGCATCTTCGTCCTGACCCCAGATTTCTGCCTGCCAGTCTTCGTCGATACGCGACAAAGACCATGCTGACCCCCCGTCAAGGCGGCCCCGCACCACCGCGAGGGCGAGAATCAGCGACCCCGAAATGCAGACGAGATCGTGAAACGCGACCAGCCGGAAGGGGTCGAGTTCCGCCACCATGGCAGCCAGTCTGGACAGGGCCGCTGGCGGTTGCGGCACGTGCATGACCCCTTGCCCGACCTCCAGCCGGGCCCCCAAAGCTTCGTCGGCCCAGTCAAGCAGCGGATCCCAGGCCCTCGCCTGCCGGTCGACCAGGTCTTCGGGCCCGGTGGCGCGGTAGCACAAATGGTCGGTGCCGCCGTAATCCGCCAGCAGCGCGGCGACCTCGGCATGCTGGACACGGACCTTGTCGATGGCCGAATTGGCCATGCGCGTGACCGGCATCTTTCCGGGGTCGACCTTGCCCGCCACCGCGCGCCACTCGGCGGCGATGGCCTCTGCCAAGGCGCGGGTCGGCACCACCAGCGCCGATTTCGCCGGAGTGCGCAGCGGCCGGGCGTCAAGGGCCACGCCAAAGCCGCCATCCACCACGGCCACGCTGACCTCGGTCCAGAACCTTTTTGCCGCCCATGCGCTCATGATCTTGCCTCCAGCACGGTTGCAATCGCCGCCGGCAGATCGGCAAACCGGTCTATGATTGCGTCCGCCGCCAGCCGCTCGCGCCCGTGATAGCCCCAGGTGACGGCAATGCGGCCGATGCCCGCCGCCTGCCCCATCTCCATGTCAAACTCGGTATCGCCGACGATCAGCGCGCAGGCGGGGTCCGCTCCCGTCTCCTCCAGCGCCCGCAGCACCATCGAGGGGTGCGGCTTGGACGGATGGTCATCGGCAGTTTGCAGGCTGGCGAAATAGCCCTCGAGCCGGTGCCCCTCGATCAGTTTGCCAAGCCCGCGCGCCGATTTGCCGGTGGCCACGGCCAGCACGGTGCCGGCCTGTGCGCGCAAGAGGTCCAGCACCTCGCGGGCGCCGGCAAACAGCGGGCTGGACGCCTCGACCCCGGCCCGGGCCCGCAGCCCGGAATAGGCATCCTTGTAAGACCGGACCAGGGCGGCGCGCAGCGTCGCGCCGGCATCGGGCACCAGCCGGAACATCGCGATATCCAGCGACAGGCCGACAATCGACAGGATGGCGGGGCGCGGCGGCGCGGCCAGCCCCTGCGCCGCAAACGCCCCGGTCATGGCGGCGACGATGTCGTTCTGGCTGTCGACCAGCGTGCCATCGACGTCGAATATGACCAGCCGCCGCAGGCTCATTCCGGCATGTTGAAGGGATCGACCGGCGCGTGGGTCACATCCCAGCCGACGAAATCCCAGGTCTTCTGCATGTGCTCGGACAGGGGCGCGGTCAGGGTCAGCATCGCCTTGGTGACCGGATGCTCGACGATCAGGGTGCGGGCATGCAGATGCAGCTTGCGCCCGATCTCGGACCCGGCCAGCGCGCCCCAGCCATCGCCCAGGTTTTCCTGCCCCGAGCCGCCATACTTGCCGTCACCGATGATCGGGTGGCCGATCTCGGCGATATGGGCGCGCAACTGGTGCGTGCGCCCGGTGATCGGCACCAGGGCCAGCCAGGCGGCCCGGCTGCCCAGCGTGGTCATCACCGCGTAATCGGTATGGGCGCGCTTGGCGCCTTCGGTTGTTTCCACCTCGCGGGGGTGGACGCAGATCATCTTTTCCGCCTCGCCGCCTCGTCCACGGCCCGGCGCCTTCACCAGCCCGAACTTGATCGACCCCGCGCGCGGATGCGGCACACCCGCGACCGCGGCCCAATAGATCTTGCGCACGTTGCGATGGCGCAGCGCCTCGCTGAGCCCGCGCGCCACCCGGTCGGTGCGCGCCAGCAGCAGGATGCCGGAAGTATCCTTGTCCAGCCGGTGCACCAGCTTGGGCCGGTCCTTGTAGCCGAACATCAGCGCCTCGGTCAGGCCATCGACATGGCGGTCGCCCTGCCCCGACCCGCCCTGGCTGGCCAGCCCCGAGGGCTTGTTGAGCGCGATGATATGCTCGTCCTTCCACAGCACCGCCGCCTGGATCATCTCGGAATCCGAGCGGGTCACGCCGCTGCGCGCGACCATCGGCGCGGGCTGGTGATCTTCGGCGCTCAGCGGCGGGATGCGGACGCTCTGGCCGGCTTCCACACGGGTGGCCGGCTTGACGCGGCCGCCATTGACCCGGATCTCGCCCTTGCGGCACATCTTTTCGATGCGGATCTGGGTCAGCGTGGGGATCTGCTTGCGCAGCCAGCGGTCCAGCCGCTGATCACCATCATCCTCACCCACGACACGGGTCTGAACGCTACTCATGTCAGCACCGAGCGGGCGGCCGCCATGCCCAGGATCAGCGCCAGGATGGAGAGCACGACCGAGCCAAGGACATAGCCCGCGGCGGCGGCGGACTGGCCGCGCTCGTAGAGCGACACGGCGTCGAGCGAAAAGGCCGAAAACGTGGTGAACCCGCCCAGCACTCCGGTCAACAGGAAGGGTGCAAACCGGTTGCCGCCCCTTTCGGCCAGCACCACCACCAGCGCCCCCATCAGGAACGAGCCGGCGATGTTGACCGTCACCGTCCCCCACGGGAAACTGACGCCAAACAGCCGGGTGGCGGTGACATTGGTGAGATAGCGGGCCGAGGCGCCAAGTGCGCCGCCAAGTGCCACGGGAACGAGCGAGTTGAGTATCATCCGCGTCCCATGGCTTCTTGGCGGCCCGATGTCAATTCCGGCCCCGGTCAGACTGCCGCTTGGCCCGCAATCCGGCAAAGAAATCCAGCCGCTTCTTCAACTCGCGCTCGAAGCCGCGATCGACGGGCAGAAAATAGACCCCGCGCTTCATGCCGTCGGGAAAGTAGTTCTGTCCGGAAAAGCCATCTTCGGCGTCGTGGTCATAGGCATAGCCCGCGCCATAGCCCTGTTCCTGCATCAGCCGGGTCGGCGCGTTGAGGATGTGCTTGGGCGGCGGCTCTGACCCGGTCTTGCGCGCGGCATCGGTGGCGGCCTTGAAAGCGGCGTAGCCGGCATTAGACTTGGGCGCCAGCGCCAGATAGGTCACCGCCTGCGCCAGCGCCAGCTCGCCCTCGGGCGAGCCCAGCCGCTCATAGGTTTCCCAGGCGTGCAGGCAGATGGTCTGCGCCTGCGGATCGGCCAGCCCGATATCCTCGACCGCCATCCGGGTGATCCGCCGCGCCAGAAAGCGCGGATCCTCGCCACCCCCCAGCATCCGCGCCAGCCAGTAGAGCGCCGCGTCCGGATCGGAGCCGCGCACCGATTTGTGCAGCGCCGAGATCAGGTTGTAATGCTCGTCGCCCGACTTGTCGTATTTGGCGGCGCGCTTCATCAGCCGTGACGTCAGCGCCTCGACCCCCAGCTTGCCCTCCGGCTTCCACGCGGCGACCTGCTCGATCAGGTTCAGCAGCGCCCGCCCGTCGCCATCGGCCATCTCCAGCAGCGCATCGCGGGCCGGCCCGTCCAGCGGCAGCGCCTTGCCAAGCTCGTGCTCCGCCCGTTGCGCGATCCGCTCCAGATCGGCCAGGTCGAGCCGCTTGAGCACCAGGACCTGCGCGCGGCTGAGCAAGGCGGCGTTCAGCTCGAACGAGGGATTCTCGGTCGTGGCGCCGACCAGCAGGATGGTTCCATCCTCCATATGTGGCAGAAAGCCGTCCTGCTGGGCCTTGTTGAAGCGGTGGATCTCATCGACGAACAACAGCGTGCCGCGCCCCTGCCGGCGCCGCAGCCTGGCGGCGTCAAACACCTTTCGCAGTTCCGGCACGCCGGTAAAGATGGCGCTGATCTGCTCGAAATGCCGGTCGGTCTGGGCGGCGAGCAATCGCGCGATGGTGGTCTTGCCCACCCCCGGCGGCCCCCAGAAGACCAGCGACGACAGCGCGCCCGAGGCCAGCATGGTGCCAAGCGGCGCCTGCGGGCCCAGCACCTGCTCCTGCCCGATCACATCGGCCAGCGATTTCGGGCGCAGCCTGTCGGCCAATGGCCGGGGCGCGGCATTGGACAGGTCTTCGGCCGTGTCGAACAGATCGGGCATGGCCATGACGCTACGCCCAGTCAGGCCGAATGGAAAGCGGCGCGCGGCTGTCGCCAGAGCGTGAAAATGTGCTAGGAAGGCGTCAAGCATCCTGAAGGTGACGCCGTGTCCCGTTCCGCCCGCATCGGCCGCAATCTCTACTGGTTCTTTTCCTTCGTGGTGGTGATCCTGGCCCTGCGCTGGATCTGGGGCGGGGTCGAGGCGGCGATCCCCTCGGTGGCCCACCACCTGCGCAACCATGCCGTGCCGCTCTACCTGCACATGCTGGCCTCCATCGTGCCGATGGCCTTCATCCCGTTTCAATTGTCCAACCGGTTTCGGGCGCGCCACCCGCGCGCGCATCGGGTCATGGGCTGGAGCGCGATCGTGGGGGTCTATGTCGGCGGCGTCGCGCTCTTGCCGCTGGCGGTCAACATCGACCTGCCCGCATGGGGCCAGGCCGGCTTTGTGCTGGCCGGGTTGCTGTGGCTGGCCTGCGTTTCCATGGGTCTGTTCTTTATTCTCAGACGCAACCTGCGGTTGCATCGCTGGTGGATGATGATAACCGCCACCGTCATCTTCGGCGCGGTCACCCAGCGCCTGGCGCTGCCGGTCTTCATTGTCGCCGGACTGGACTTCAAGACCGCCTATTCGCTGACGCCCTACACCGCCTTTTCCCTCAACCTGATGGTCTTTTTCGCATGGCAGTACCGGCGCAGCCTCGGGCGCGCCTTGTCAGGGCGCAAGGCCGATACGGCCTCGCGCTCCTGAGACCGGGCCACCGCGATCAGTGCAACTGGGTCGAGAAGTCGATCCAGACCGCCTGATAGTCGATGCCGCCCATGTTCATGTTGCGCCCCGCCGCCTTCATGTCGAGGCTGCAGCGCGCCGCCCATCTGCCCCAGTTGGACGGCAGCAGCGCCAGCATGCGGCGGATGCCTTCCTCGCGCGAGGTGCGC
>CAUJIU010000110.1 GCA_963205075.1 Pseudomonadota bacterium
TGCTGACGGCGGTGGTGCTGGTGTTCATCGTCATCCTGTTCGCGCTGTCGGTGCGCTCGTCGATCCTGATCGGCATGGCGATCCCGGCCTCGTTCCTGATGGGGATACTCGGTCTGCAAATGGCGGGGCTGACGGTCAACCTCGTGGTCTTGTTCAGCCTGATCCTCGCGGTGGGGATGCTGGTGGATGACGCCATCATCGTCACCGAATATGCCGAGCGGCGGATGAGCGAGGGCATGGAGCCCAAGACCGCCTTTGCCGAGGCCTCGCACCGCATGGCCGGTCCGGTCATCGCCTCGACCATGACCCGCATCGCCGCCTTCTCGCCGCTCCTGTTCTGGCCCGGGATCGTCGGCGAGTTCATGAAATACATGCCGATCACACTGATCGCCACGCTGTCGGCCTCGATGCTCTACGCGCTGATCTTCGCCCCGACGCTGGGCGCCATCATCGCGCGGCCCTTCGACCCGGAGGCCCCCAAGAAGGACGGCGGCTACATGTGGCTGGTGGGCAAGGCGGTCCGGCATCCGGTGATCGTGCTGATGCTTGCCGTCGGCGCGCTGGTGGCGGTGCCCTATACCTACGGGCAGGTCGGCAAGGGGGTCGAGTTCTTCCCCAATGTCGAGCCTGACTACGGCCTGCTCTACGTCAAGTCGCGCGGCAACCTGTCGATCGAGGAAAAGGACGATCTGGTGCGCCAGGCCGAAGAACGGCTGCTGGGCTGGCCGGGGATCGAGACCATCTACACCCGCGTCGGCAGCGGTGGCGGCGCCGGCGGTGACGCCCCCGCCGACGTGATCGGCACCATCCAGTATGAATTCGTCGACTGGCGGGAACGCAAGCCCGCGCGCGAGATCCTTGCCGATATCCGTGCCGCCATGGTGGGTATTCCCGGCGTGGACATCGAGGTCTCGGTGCCCGCCGCCGGCCCGCCGACCGGCAAGGCGATCCAGATCCGCCTGTCGGCCGATGACCCATCCGGGCTCAACGACGTGGCGCGCGAGGTTGGCGCCCGCCTGGCAAACATCGCCGATGTGACCGACATCGCCAACGGCCTGCCGCTGCCCGGCGTCGACTGGGAATTGCAGGTCGACCGGGCGCAGGCGTCGCGCTATGGCGCCTCTCCGGGTTCGGTCGGTTCGGTGGTGCAACTGGTGACGACCGGCCTCAAGCTGTCGGATTTCCGGCCGGCGGGGGCGGACAATGCCGTCGATATCCTGCTGCGCCTGCCGCCCGAGCAGCGCACCATTTCCATGCTCGACCAGCTGCGCGTCGAGACTGGCGGCGGCCCGGTTCCGATCTCGAATTTCGTCACCCGCG
Organism: Pseudomonadota bacterium; assembly: GCA_963205075.1. Classification (GTDB taxonomy): domain Bacteria; phylum Pseudomonadota; class Alphaproteobacteria; order Rhodobacterales; family Rhodobacteraceae; genus KLAP22. Next base: position 1,321 of record CAUJIU010000110.1, read on the forward strand.
TTGCCGCGCCCACGGTCGGCACCCTGACCCGGATCAACGGGTCGCGCACCATCACGGTGCAGGCGGGCATCCGCGAGGGCGTGCAGGCCGATCCGGTGCGCAAGCAGGTTTCGCAGATGCTGGACGAGGTGTTTGCCGAGCGCGGACTGACCGATCAGGGCATGCGCTGGGAAATGGCCGGCGAAGATGTGGAACAGGCCGAGGCGGGAGCGTTCCTGTCCAAGGCCTTCGGCGCGGCGATCTTCCTGATCTTCGTCGTGCTCCTGGCGCAGTTCAACAAGTTCATCTCCGTGGGCCTCGTGCTTTCGGCGGTGATCATGTCGACGATCGGGGTGTTTCTCGGCCTGATGATCATGGGCCAGCCCTTCGGGGTGGTCATGTCGGGCATCGGGGTGATCGCACTGGCCGGCGTGGTGGTGAACAACAACATCGTGCTGATCGCCACCTATGACCAGCTGCGCGAGGAAGGCATGGCCAAGATGGATGCCATCCTCGAGACCTGCCGCGAACGCGCCCGCCCGGTGGTGCTGACAGCGCTGACCGCGATCCTCGGGGTGGCGCCCATCGCCTTCGGGCTCAACCTCGAACTGCTGACCCACGAGACGACCTTCGGCGCGCCCTCCACCCAGTGGTGGATCTCGCTGTCGAGCGCCATCGTCTTTGGCCTGGCCTTCGCCACGGTGCTGACGCTGATCGTGACCCCGTCGCTCCTGATGCTGGTCACGCCCGGTGACGGCAAGCGCAAGAAGCGCGCGGGCGGCGGCTGGTTCGGCCGCATCTTCGGCCGTCGCCGCGCGGCCTGAGGCAGACCTGACCAAGGGGGCCGGCCGGCAATGCCGGCCCCTGCAAGTCCGGAATGGCTGTGGGAACCCATTCGGCCGGATTTCCCGCGCGCAAGACTTTTTCCCGCCGGATAACCGCGCTAGACTGACGCTGCCCAACCGGAGCCCGCGCAATGATCACCGAAATCGAAGACTATTTCACCAAGGGCTGCGACCGCTGCGCCCGGTTCAATACGCCGCAATGCTCGGCGCGGATCTGGTCGCAGGGGCAGGACGAGCTGCGCCGCATCCTGCGGGCTACCGGCATGACCGAGACGGTGAAATGGGCCCATCCCACCTACATGCATGCCGGGCGCAACATCGCCATCATGGGGGCGTTCCAGGGCGATTTCCGGCTGACCTTCTTCAACGCCGCGCTGATGAAGGACCCCGAAGGCATACTCGAGCCGCAAGGCCCCAACTCACGCACCCCCGGCATGATCCGGTTCACCGATCAGGACGGGCCAAAGCGGCTGGAGCCGGTGATCAGCGCCTATCTGCGCGAGGCCATGGGCTATGCCGAGGAAGGCATCCTGCCGCCCAGGGATGACCGCCCGCTGGAGCTGCCTGACGAGCTGGTCGAGGCGCTCGACAGCGACCCCGAGCTGGCCGAGGGCTATTTCGCGCTGACGCCGGGGCGGCAGAAAAGCTACATCATCAACATCAATGGCGCCAAGGCCGCGGCCACCCGGTTTGCCCGGATCGAGCGGTTTCGCGACAAGATCCTGGCCGGAAAAGGCGCGCTCGAACGCTAGGGCCCGCCGCACGAAGCTTGCCAGAAACATCGGTCTGCGCGACAATTGCGCCGCTCCTGAAAGGGTTTGCCGACATGTCCGCACTCGACCTTGCATCCGCGCCGCCCCGTCTGGCTTCCGACATGATGGCGCGCGCCGAAGTGACCACCGGCTTTCTGAAAAGCCTGTCGCATCCGGCGCGGCTGGCGCTGCTGTGCCGCCTGGCCGAGGGTCCGGCAACGGTGGGCGATCTGGAAGCCTTCGTGGACCTGTCGCAGGCGGAGGTGTCCAAGCACCTCGCACGGTTGCGCGCCGACCGGCTGGTCAGCGCCGAGCGCAACGGGCGCAGCGTCACCTATTCGCTGGTCGAAAGCCGCACGGCCAGGGTCGTGCGGGTCCTGCATCACGAATTCTGCACCTGACGCGGGGCGCGCGCGCGCGCCCTCCGCTATCCTAGCCGGTGTGGCGCAAGGTGAAGACGTAGACCTTGTCGTCCATGTGGTGCTCGACCAGTTCATTGCCGGTCTGGCGGCAGAATGCCTCGAAATCCTTGACCGAGCCGGGATCGGTGGCCTGGATCTCGAGTGTCGCGCCGGTCGGCAGATCCTTGAGCGCCTTCTTGGCGCGCAGGATGGGCAAGGGGCAGCTCAGCCCCTTGGCGTCCAGAACCATGTCAGCCATCGCTGTTCCTTCCCGTCAGATGTAAAGATTGATGTCGCAGCCGGTGGCCGTGTCGACCCAGGTCGCCGCGCCGCCGATGGTGATGTTGTCGATCATGTCGGACGGCTTGTATTCGAACAGGTCCATGGTCATCTGGCAGCCGATCATGTGCACGTCGGCCTCGATGGCCAGGTCGCGCAGTTCCGCGATCGAGGCCACGCCCTTCTTCTTGATCATGTTCTTCATCATCGCCGTGGTCAGCGCGGTGGCGCCGGGCAAGGCGGCCATGATGTTGGGCATGGCCATATGGCCGCCGGCCATCGGCATTTCCATGGCGGCATTGCCCAGGGGGTTGACCTTCAGCTTGAGGTCCTTCTTGAGCAGCGTCAGCCCGTAGAAGGTAAAGAACATGGTGACATTGAGCCCCATCGCTGCCGCGGTGGTGGCGAGGATGAACGGCGGATAGGCCCAGTCGAGCGTCCCCTTGGTGACGATGATCGACATCGACTTGGCATTGGTTTCGTCAAGCATTGCTGCCTCCCCTGGGCGCGCATCCGGCCGACATGTCACCCTCCACAGCAGGGATCGGGTCGGCGGGGTCTGTCTGCCCCGTGATCAGCCCCCGCCCGACCCCGCGTCGGGCAGCAGGCAACTGGTCATTCATGCGGCACAACCCGCAAATTCATCGGCCGCCATCTTGGCCTCGTAGATCGGCGCGACGCTGGCGCCGGGCGTCAGCAGCGCATCGGCGGCGGCCGCATCGGCGGGCTTGACCCGCACCATCCAGCCCTCGCCATAGGTGTCGGTATTGGCCAGCTTGGGATTGGCGGTCAAGTTGTCATTGACGGCGACGATCTCGACATCGAAGCCGATCTTGGCCGGTCCCACCCATTTGCCGCTTTCCACCGTGGCCACCGACTTGCCGCCCTCGATGGTCTTGCCCACCTTCTTGGCGGTGAAGGCCACCAGCGCGCCGGCCATCCCGGTGGCCACCACCGTCATGCCGACGGTGAAGGTGCCGTCGCCTTCGGGGCGATACCACAGATTGTTGGGCACGTCATAAAGCAGGTCATCGGGCAGGTTGCAGCCTTTGACTACCGGCATAACAGTCTCCTTTCACGCAGCGCCCGGCTGATGCAGCGGACGCGAGGCACAGCAGAAATCGCCCAGGCCCGAGTCGATCAGCTTGCCCCCGACAAACAGGGCGAGGTGTTTTACCACCATCGCCTGCAATCGCAACTGGTTCAACATCTCGCTCTTGTCGTCACGGTAAAGTGCCGCGGCATTGTGGCGAAACACGATCTCGCGGCAGGTCTCGCGGCAGGCGTTGAACGAGGGGACGCCCTTGCAGCCCTGCCGGTGCAGCGCCAGCAGGCGGAAGCCCTCGACGGTGTCGTCGCCCGGCACCTCGCCGCGCGCCGCGAGCCAGGCCTCGAGCACCTGTTCGCCCATGGCCAGCATGTCCTGCGACCAGCCGGGCCCGGCTGGCGCGCCGTCCAGAAAGGCGTCGATCTCGGCCAGCATTCCGGGAAAGACCGGGTCCATCTCAGCCCAGCCCCTTGGCGCGCAGCAGCTCCGACGGATCGGACATGTTTTCCTGCACGCCGACCTTGCTGGCCGACATTCCCAGAGCCATGCCCAGAAGCTGGGTGAAGTAGAGGATCTTGACGTTGGTCTTGCGGCCCAGCACCTTTTCGGCCCGCACCTGATGCATCTCCAGCCCGGTATGGCAGGTCGGGCATTCGGTGGCGATCACCTCGGCGCCGCAGGCCTCGGCGGTGGTCAGGATGTTGAGCACCAGCTTGGTCGAGGTATCGCTGTCGGAAAGCGAATGCGCCCCGCCGCAGCAGGCGGTCTTGAGCGGGAAATCCACGTTCTCGGCCCCGGCGGCGGCAAGGATGTCATCCATGAAATGCGGGTTCAGCGTCGATTCCGACCCCGGGCCCTTGTCCTTTTCGGGGTAGATATGGCGCGGGCGGGTATACATGCAGCCGTAATAGTTGGCGACCTTGAGCCCGGCCAGCTTGCCCATGGCGCGGCGGCGCAACTCATCCTCGCCCACCGCGTCCCTGATCCAGTCGAGCGCGTGGATGGTCTCGACCCCGCCCGGCTGATAGGTCTTGTGGCCCGCCTTCCTGGAGATCCGGTCATTGACCTCGGCGGCATGCGGGTTGTGGGCCAGGTCGTATTCGGCCTTCTTGAGGTTGTGATAGCAGCCGTTGCAGGGCGACATCACCGTGTCAAAGCCCATATCCTCGGCAATCGCCAGGTTGCGGGCCGACAGGTAGGTCTGGACCTGCGGATCGACGTTCTTGACCTCCATCGCGCCGCAGCAGTTCCAGTCCTTCACCTCGACCAGTTCAAGGCCGAGCGCCTTGCCCACCTCTTTGGTTGACCGGTTATAGGCGTGGCCCGTGCCTTCGAGCGCGCATCCGGGATAATAGGCCACCCGCTTGAGATCATTGCCGTCCATCGGTGGCCCCCTTGCCGTCCAGCCGCAGCGCCAGCCGCTGCGCGGCCTGTCGTTCTTGCACATAGTCCTCGATCGCGCGCCCGGCCTTGCGCCAGCCGCGGGTGCGCGGGCGGAACACCGTGCCCCAGCCGAGCCGGATCAGGAAGGCCAGCGGAAAGCGCCGGATCAGCCCGCCCACCAGCGCCACCAGCCAGGGCTGGTTCAGGGGCTGGCCGGTGCGCTTGAAGAAGCTGCGCAGCACCCGGCCCTCCTCGATCTTGCCGGTGGCCAGCACGCTTTCGGTAAAGCCCTCGTCGAAATGGGTCGAGGGGCTCTTGGCGGTGTGGCCCTTGAGTTCAAGCCAATGCGCGGTCGCCTTCATCACGCCCTCGGGCACCACGTCGCGCGGGCAGGCATAGGTGCATTTGTTGCAGCTGACGCATTGCCAGATGATGTCCTTGTCGCGCAGCAGTTCCTCTTCCAGCCCCTGCCGGATCAGGTAGATCCAGTAGCGCGGATTGAATTCCGGCTCGATGGCATGGACGGTGCAGGCATTGGTGCAGGAGCCGCATTGCCAGCAGCGGTGGATGTTCTCGCCCCCCGGCAGCGCCCAGATCACGGCTTCCATCGCCTCGTTGTAGTCGGTGATGGTGCGCGGCTTGATGAAGGTGGACCAATGGCCCGACACATCGACGCCGTCGATCACCAGATGGTCGTTGGTCTGCAGGTTCTCCGGCCGGATCAGCGATTTTTCATGAATTGGCATGGGGATCCCCGCTTTCCAGATCGCCGGCCGCCAGAAGGTCAGCCAGACGGTCAGCCAGACTGCCCCCAAAATCATGCGCACTGCCGTCGATCAGCCGCAGCCGGGTGCGGCCGGTCTCGGTATCGACGGCGTCGAGCCCGAGCATCCGGCGCGTGTGCAGCATCGGGTCGCCCTCGATGGTGAAATCGTTGCGCAGATACTGGCCGCCGCGGTCGTTGATGTAGCCGGCATAGACATGGGCCAGCAGCAGGTCGGTGTACCAGATCCGGTCGCGGAACACGCCTTCGGTGGCCAGAAATCCTTCGATTTCAGTGGCCAGCGTGGCAAATGTCGCCATGTCGTCGGCGGCCGGGATCTTGGCGGCGTCCACATCGTCGGCATGCCAGATCTCGCGCAGCGCCCCGGTGCCAACGCCGGCATCCCAGAGCCAGCGGGTCATCAGCGGCACCTTGGCGGGCGCGGTGAAGTGCAGGATTTCGGCGCCGAGATCGCGCACCCAGCGATGCGCCCGGTCCTGCGCAAAGGCGGCGATGAAGGCGGCAAGTCGCTGGTCGACGCTGCCCGCGCCCTGCAGCAAGGGATCGATCACCGCGCGCAGGCCCTCGATGCCGCGCGCGGCCAGCACCGGGCCGATGCGGCGGCGCACCGGGGCCATGAAGGCCACGAGGTCGAGAAACTCGGTCTCGGTCAGATCGCCCGCGCCCTGCCCCAGCACCTCGACGAACAGCGAGGATTTCAGCTCCAGCGCGGTGGCGTAGCGCTCGATGCCGCCGGTGGGCCGGGCGGCCTCGGCCAGATCCGCAAAGGCACGGCGCAGGCGGTCGCCCGAGAGGTCCAGAACCGGGCCGGTATCTGGCGGATCACTGGCCTTGCGTCGCAGTCCGAACATCACTCGGCCGCCCTGACCTGCCGGGTCCCCGCCCGGGTCAGCGCCGCCAGCGCCGCGGCCTGCCCCTGCGCGATCGAGTCGTCGATGGTCTCTGGCCCCGTGGCCGCGCCGGCGACATAGACGCCGGGCCTGCTGGTCTCGCCCAGGGTGACATAGGAGGCCGCCTTGTCGATGAAGCCGTAGCGGTTGAGGCTCACCCCGAACACCGATGCCAGGGTCATGTTGTCGACATTGGGGTCCATGCCGATGGCATGCACCACCAGGTCGAAGGGAATGGTGATCGGGCGCTTGACCAGCGTGTCCTCGCCCTTGACCACCAGCCGCTTGCCATCGGAGGTGACCTCGGCGATGCGGGCCTTGATATACTTGACCTTGGCCTCCTCCTGGCTCTTCCAGTAATATTCGCCCTCCAGCAGCCCGAAGGTGCGCACGTCCATGTAGTAGATGTAGACGTTGGTCTTGGGCGAAAGCTCGCGGATCTCCATCGCCAGATTGGCCGAGACCGTGCAGCAGATCTTTGAGCACCATTCGCGCCCGATCTGCCGGTCGCGCGAGCCGACGCAGAGCAGGATAGCCACCCGGTCCGGCACCCGCCCGTCCGAGGGGCAGCGGATACCGGCGCCCGACGAGATCATCTGTTCCACCTGCACCGTCGTCACCACGTCGGGATAGGTGCCAAAGCCCCATTCGGGCTTGTTGAGACTGTCGAAATGGGTGAAGCCCGAGGCAAGGATGGCGCTGTCGGCCTCGATCACCGTGCCGTTCCTCAGCGTGGCGGTGAAGGCGCCGGGCGCCCCGTCAAAGGACTGCACCTGCGTGTTCAGATGGCTGGTCACATTGGGGTTCTGCTGCACCCGCGCGACCATGCCGCCGATCGCCACCTTGGCCCATTCATGGCTCGGCACCAGCTTGGCATAGCCTTGCAGGATCGGCGCGCCGCCCAGACGGTCGGCCTTGTCGACGATCACCGCCTGGCGGCCGGAACTGGCCACCGCATGGGCGGCCGACAGGCCCGCCGGGCCGCCGCCCACGATCAGGACGGGCAGGATGGGTTTGTCGGTCATGGTCTCAGGCTCCTTGCAGTGCCTTGGGTGGTTTCACGTAGCCCGGCCCCGAGGTGATGGCGCGCTTGGGGTCGTAAAGGGTCTCGATGCGCCCGGCCTTGACCTCGTCGAGATAGGCGACGAACTCGTCCTTGGCCTTTTCCCAGTCGATGCCCATCTTTTCCAGGAGGGTCTCGAAGGGGCTGGCATGCCAGTGCAGTTGCGCCAGCTTGTAGGGATGGGCGCCCATGGTCAGGGCGGCGAACTGGCAATCGGCCATCACCGGCAGGGCATAGACCTTGTCCACCGCCTTGCCGATCCACTGGTTCTTGTCGAGCGTGGTGATGCAGCCGGTATCGTGGCCGATCATCACGTCCGAGCGCGCCTCCTCCACCGCCACCTTGATCTTGCGGTCGATGGCGAAAGAGCGGGTGAACTCGCGCTCGCCGATGATGTGGCGGAAGCCGAAGCCGCAGCAGTCATACCAGGTCGAATAGTCGATCACCTGCGTGCCCAGCGTCTGCAACAGGCCGGTGGTGACCGCCACCCGGTCGCCGTTGAGCACCGTGTCGTCATAGATCACGTCCTCGGGCACCATCTTGTAGACATGGCAGGCCGGATGGACGGTCGCGCGGATGCCGGAGACATCCACGGTCTGCCGCTCCCTGATGCGGTCGCGCATCACGTGCAGCCATTCGGAGTAATGGACGATCTCCTCGGGGATCAGGAGCTTGCCGTCGATCAGGCGGCCAAGCTTGGCCAGGATCGCCCGCACCTGTTCGCGCAGCTCTGCAGAATGCAGCAGGAAGCTGCGGATTTCCTTGTAGTTTCCGAAAGATGTCCCGCAATGGACCAGCGGGTAATAGGTGCCCTCGGGCAGGCCTTGGGCCTTGGCGCTGACATAGGCCTGATGGAAGTTGCGCAGGAACACCGCCGACAGCGACACCACGTTGCCGATGCCCGAGCCATGGTAGTTCCAGGCGGTGCAGGAGGTCTGGTCGGTCTCGTCCAGATAGGTCAGGCCCAGCTGGTTCTGGATCCACAGGATCGAGGTCGGGTAGCCGGGGATATTGCCGCACTGGCCGCAGGACTTGTGGTGCCAGAGGTTGTTGGTGGGGATCTTCTTGTCCCAGCCATAGAGCGTCTTGGCCATGACCGGCTCGTTATGCTCGGCCACGCGGTGGACGACGATCTCGCCCTCCTTCTCCAGTTGCCACATGATGTCGCGGACATCTTCCTTGCGCTCCTTGCCGGTCAGCAGAAAGCGCTTGTCGATCTTGGCCTCGACCCAGTCGGTGGCGCGGCGGGCCTCGGTCTCGGTCAGGCTGGTCCTGGTCCAGTCGGCGCCAAAGCCGTTATAGGCCCCCTTGGACCCCAGATCTGTCGGAATTGTCATCGCGCGCTCCTCCCTGCGGCGGGCGACCGGTCTGTCAGTCGTCCGCGTCCTCATCCTCGGCGTTGTCTTCGAGCCATTCCTCCCATTCCTCGCGCTTCTCCTCCATCACATCGGAGACCACGTCGAACAGGTTTTCATCCACTGATTCCAGCTGCTTGAGCACGCCCGAGGCTTCCCAGATCGTGTAAAGCTCGACCGATGTGCGCAGGTTGACCTCCCAGGCGGTGTCGAGCGTGTGCATCGTCGGCATCGGGATCGCCTTGCGCAGGATCATCAGCGGCGCATCGACCTTGGCCACGTTGGGACCCCAGTCGGGGAAGGCATCCTTGGTGATCATGTTGGGCGCCAGCTGGTTGCCGGTCGAGACCACTTTCAAGAGCACCCGGCTGAAGGGGCGCAGCACTTCCTTGACCGAGGGCAGCTCATGCTTGATCGCCACTTCGCGCATGATCATCACTAGCCCGCCGGGCGAGTTCTCGAACGGGCAGCGCGCGGCGCAGGTATAGCACTGGGCGCAGGCCCAGATCTTTTCCTGCATCGCGTCATAGATGCCCTCGAGGTTCTCGGTCCACAAAAGCTGGACGATCTCGCGCGGCGAATAGTCGTAATACTGCGCCGAAGGACAGGTGGCGGTGCAGATGCCGCAGTTCAGGCAGCCGTGGATCTCGTGGTCATAGACGGGGTGGCTGCGGATATCCTCGAAGATCTCCTCCAGCTTTTCATAGGCGACGACCGGCTTGTCCGAGACCGGGTCGCTGATCGGCGGCGGCGGCAACTTGGCATGCACTGTCATCTCTGCCCCCTCATGCCGGGCCGGCCCTGCAGGGCTGTCCTGTCGGGCCCTGTCTCAATAGGTCAGCACCCTGGCGTTGTCGTCTTCCATGATATCCTCGATCACCTTGGCGCCGCCGACAATGCCCTCGCATTCGGGGATCAGGTCCTCGGTCGTCATGTCAAAGAGGTCGAGATTGGGCGAGCAGCAGTAGAACTTGGCGCCGGCCTCGTGCGCGTCCTTGATGAAGTCATAGACCGTCTTGGGGCTGCCGGGCTTGACCACCAGCTTTTCGGCAAAGCCCTTCTTCATCAGCTGCCCGGCGGTGGCGGTGCAGATCACGTCCACCTCGTAATCCATCGCCGCGGCAACGGTGGCCTGAAAGAACGGCGCGCCAAGCTCCTCGCCGTTGCGGGGATCGGTGTTCACCATGATGATGATCAGTTTGCTGGCCAATAGTCCCTCCCAGACTTGTCCAAGGTCGGCATGCACCGGACCGGCACCGCTCACCTGTCAAAAAGGTTATATGTCATTTTTCGCATGTCAAACCCTTTCGTCGCCGCGATGCGGCATCACATCCAGCCGCAGCGGGCGATGATCGCCACCATCAGCGGTGAAAGCTGTTCGGCGATGCGCCGCTGGCTGGCGGCAAGCTGCTCGAGCGCAAGCAAAGTTTCGGGAGGGGTTTCCTCGAACTCCATGATCAGGTCCTCGGCCATGCCGCGCTTGATGCCCGGATGGCCCAGAAACCCGATGGCATTGTCGCGCAGCGCGAAGACCAGCGGCTGACCGGCCTGATTCCCGGCCAGCACCGTAGCGTCCGGCGGCAGCGCCGGCGCATCGCGCAGGTAGCAGGCCAGCGGAAAGCTTTCCACGCCGGGCAGTTGCCCCGGCGCGGGCTGCGCCTCGTCGAGCACGAAGCGCAGCGGCGCCTCGCGGGCCCCGCCCCCGGCGGCCACCGTCAGGACGAGCGCGCCGAGGCCAAAGCCCAAGACCGGCAGCCCGGCCTCCAGAAAGGCACGGGCCAGGCGCAATTCGGCGGCAAGGCTCGGCAGCAGATGCCCCGAGACCACCCCGTAGGGCCCGCCCCCCAGCAGGATCAGCCCGTCAAAGCTGCCGACCTGACCGGGCACGGTTCCCGATGCCGCGAAGGGGCGGAAATACTGGAAGCGGATGTTGCGCCCTTCCAGATGGTCCTCGATCAGCCCGAGATACTCGGACTCGGTATGCTGGATGACCGCGACCCGCTTCACGCCGCGGGATGGGCCGCGGCGACGATTGCGCGGGCGATGTCTTCGGCACTCACCCCCGGCATCTCGATGCCGCGTCTGGTCATGGAGGCGGCAGCAGCGGCGGCTAGCGCCCCGGCCTCGGTGGCGCAGCCCCTGAGGTCAGCGGCCAGCAGGTCCACGCCGCCAGGCGGCAGGCAGGTGAAATCGCCCGACAGCAGCAGGTCGGCCACCTTGCCCTCGCGCTCCAGCAGCGTCACCCGGATCATCCCGCCGGGCGCCTTGGAGGCGGATTCGGTCATGTGGGTATCGGCGGCGATCTTGACCCCGAGCGCCACCAGCTTGCGGTGCTGGACATGGGTCCAGTCGGGATCGGCCAGTTCCGCCTCGGCGCGCTCGATGGCGGCCATTTCGGCGGCGGTCGGGGTGTCAAGCACCGGCTCGACCTCCAGCGCATCGGCGCAATGGCGCAGGAAATGCGCCAGGAGGTCGGCCCGGTCCGGCGGCGCGCCCAGTTGCTTGACCATGGTGGTCATGTAATCGTCCAGCGTCTGGCGCAGCTTGTCGCGGAACTTTTCCGACGGCACCTTGAGGCAGCGCGACATGGTGGCGGTATCGAAATCCAGCATGAAGCTTCCCACCATCACCGTGGCATTGCCGATCGAGGCCGCCCCGGTGCCGCCGATCTTGCGGCCATCGACGTGGATGTCGTTGATGGGGCGGTAACTGGCCGGAATGCCGAAGTCACGATAGGTGCGCAGCACCGGCTCGATGAACATCGGATAGAGATGCTCGGCCCGCTGCGGCGCCTTGCCGGCGGGGTAGATGAAATGGGTGAACAACTGGTTGTGATCCAGATAGACCGCCCCGCCGCCGACATGGCGGCGATAGACCGGCAGCCCGTTGGCCTCGCAGAACTCGCGGTCCACCTCCTTGTCGATGTCCTGATGCATGCCGACGCAGACATAGGGCGTCCGGGGCGAGGCCAGCGACAGGATCGGGTCGCTGTCGGGCGTCATGGTCTCGGCCAGCCCGTGATAGACCGCCTGACTGCGCAGGGCCGGAACCAGCCCGAAATCCAGAACCCGTAACCGCATTTGTGCCTCCCTCATTGGCGCGGCCAGCGCAACGGCGGCCGGCAGTTGGTTCCAGACAAGACATTACAATTCTGGCATGTCAAGTTTGGCGGCAGGCGGCAAGAGCAGGCGACGCGACGAAGGCCTAGGTTCCGGTCCCCGCCTTGCCTTCCTTGCCCGCCTTGCCCGCCATGTCGGCGATGATCTGCGCCAGCACCGTTTCCGCCTCCTGCGGGTCGAAATCGGTCTGGTAGCGCTTGCGCACGCCCATATCCGACAGCAGGTGCTGGCTGTCCGGGGTGACGCCGTGGCGTTGCAGGCAGTTGCGCACGCAGAGCAGCGCGCAGCCGTCCAGCGCAATCACCTCGCGCCCCGATCTGGCCAGCCGCACCAGCTTGGGCACATCGCCGCCCACGCCGGCGATGCAGGACATTTCGGCCAGCCCGCGCCGGTCGAGTTGCAGGGCCAGGTGATTGGCCATCTGCGCGGCGCTGGAACAGCCCGAACAGGAATAGACCAGTGGCAGATGTTCGCGCGATGCCATGGCGACATGTCTCCTCTCGTTACGGCGCGCCCGGCGCACCCGGCGCGCGGGCGCGGTCCACCAGCGCCTGCACCACCCGCTCGGGCGACAGCGGCAGGTCGGTCAGCCGCGCCGCCAGCGCATGGTTGACCGCATTCACCACCGCCGGCGCGACCGGGATGGTGGCGATCTCGCCCAGGGCCTTGGCGCCAAAGGGCCCGGTGGGCTCGCCCTCCTCGACCAGCAGCACCCGGATGGAGGGCATTTCCGGAGCGTTGGCAATCGTGTAGCGGGCAAAGCTGTCGCCGCCCACCTTGCCGGTGCGCGGATCGATCGCCACGTCCTCATAAAGCGCGTAGCCGATGCCGATCTGGATGCCGCCGTGGATCTGCCCCTCGACCAGCATCGGGTTGATGGCGCGGCCGACATCGTGAACGGCCAGATAGTCGGTCACCTGCACCCGTCCGGTCAGGGTATCGACCTCCACTTCCGCGAAATGCGCGGCATAGGAGCCGGGATTGGCGGTGGCGCGGTGGGTCCTTGTGGCCTGCGGCAGGGCGGTGCCGCGCCCGGTCAGCCAGCGCGCCAGGTCGGCCAGAGCGATGGCATGGTCCTCCGCCACCGCGCGGCCATCGGCAAGGATCACCGTATCGGGCGCGGCGTTGAGCGCCAGCGCCGCCGCGCCCCGCAGATCGGTGGCCAGGGCCTCGGCCGTCTGCCGCACCGCCTCGCCGACGATATAGGTCATGCGGCTGGCGCGGGTGCCCAGATCGTAATGGCAGGTATCGGTATCGGCGGTGGTGACGGCGATATCGGGCAGTTGCAGCCCCAGCACCTCGGCGGCGATCTGGGCGATGGTGGTATCGGAGCCGCAGCCCAGGTCGTGCAGCGCGCAGATCAGGCTGACGCGGCCATCGGGCATCAGGCCGAGGGTGGCGGTGGTCGCTTCATCCTCGCCGGGGAAGCAGCCGTTGATATGGGTGGCCGCCGCGACCCCGACCCCGCGCCGGAACCGCCCCTGACCCGCCGGCGCGGCCCGCCGCGCCTCCCAGCCGAAGGCCGCGGCGCCCCGGCGCAGGCAATCGCCGCCGCGCGCGTTGCCGAGGTCGAGATGCTGCCAGGGATCGATGGCGCCGGGGCCCACCACATTGCGCAGCCGCAGCGCCACCGGGTCAAAGTCCGCATCGCGCGCCGCCAGATCGAGCGCAATCTCGCCAAGCGCATGGATCTGCGGCGAGCCATAGCCGCGAAAGGCCCCCGACGGCAGGGTGTTGGTGTAGATCGCCCGCCCGCGATAGCGCTCGGCCGGAACCGCGTAGAGCCGCACCATCCGTTGCAGCATCGAGCCCGGCAGGTAGCCGCCGCCGGTGCAATAGGCGCCGATATCGACCGTCACATCCACGTCGCGCGCCAGGATCCGGCCATCGGCCGCCAGCGCGATGGTCATCTGCCCGTCAATGGCCGACCGGGTGCGGGTGGCGATGAAGGTTTCGTGCCGGCTGAGTTCCATCTGCACCGCGCGCCCGGTTTGCAGCGCCAGAAAGGCGCAAACCGGATCGAGGATCGGCTCGGCCTTGCCGCCGAACGAGCCGCCGATGGGCGCCTTGATGACATGCAGCCGCTCGGCCCCGATCCCCAGCGCCTGCGCCACCACCGCCTGCACCGCGAACACGCTCTGGCAGGGCGACAGGATGGCGATGCGCCCGTCCGCCTCGGGCCAGGCGCGGCAGGCATGGGTCTCGATGGCGCAATGATGGCTGCGCGGGGTGCGCACCCGTATGCGCGAGACATGGGCCGCCGCCGCCAGCCCCGCCTCGACATCGCCGTGGTCAAGTTCGGCGGTCTGGACCGGGTTGCGGAAGCTGGGCGCTCCGCCCGCATCGGTGGTCGGGCCCAGATGCGCCAGCGCGGCGGCGTGGCTGAGGATGGGCGGCAGTTGCTGGTAGCGCACATCGAGCAGCAGGGCGGCGGCGCGCGCCTGCGCCGCCGTTTCCGCCAGGACCACCGCCACCCGGTCACCGACATGGCGCAGCACCGGCGGAAACATCCGCTCATCGGCCAGCAATTGCTGGTCTTCGACCCAGATGGCGCTGTTATAGCCGTTCTGCGGGGTGTTCTCGTGCCACCAGACCCCGATCACGCCGGGTTGCGCCAGCGCCGCGCCGGCATCGAGCGACACGATCCGCGCATGGGCATGGGGCGACAGCAGCAGCGCGCCATGCGCCAGCCCCGGCATCGGTCCGTCCGAGGTGAAGTGCAGCCGTCCGCTGACCTTGACCGCCCCGTCGATCAGCGATGCCCGCGCGCCCACCTGCCCCATCAGCAGACCCCCTCGAAGATCGGGTCGCGGTTGGACAGGCCAAGCAGCCGCGCCAGCAGGTCGATCCCCAGCCCGCGGATCGCCTGCCGCTTCCAGGCCTGCGAGGCGCGGCCGGGGATGGCGGCATCGACCTCGGCGCTGAGCGCATCGAGAAAACCGCGCAAGTTGTCCGGGGTCAGCGCCTGCCCCTCCAGCGCCGCCGCGGCGCGGGCCAGCGGGATCGGGCGCGGGCCGATCGCCCCGGCGATGATCCGCAGCCCGGCCAGCCAGCCCCTCTCCAGCCGGGCAGTGGCTGCGAGGTTGAGCCGGGCGATGGTCAGGTCCCGGCGCGGCCCCAGCTTGACATAGGCGCTCAGCGGCTCGAAGCCGCCCGCGGGCAGCGTCACGGCGGTGATCACCAGCCCGGTGCCGGTGCGGTAATCCTCGAGCGGCAGCGCATGCGAGGTGCCGCCGGGCAGCAGCCCCTCGACCCGCGCGCCGGCCAGCAGCAAAGGCGGGATCAGGTCGGCGGCGGCGGCGGCATTGGCGATGTTGCCGGCGATGGTGGCGCGGTTGCGGATCTGCACCGAGCCGCATTCGGAGGCCGCCTGCACCAGCGCCGGAAAGCGCGCGGCCAGGCCGGCGCTCGCCTCCAGCGCCGCCGAGGTGGTGGCCGCACCGATGCGGATGTCGCGCGCCTGCGTGTCGATGCCCTGCAATTCGGGCATCGCGGACAGATCGACCAGCACCGCCTGCCGGGGAAGTTCGCGCCCCGCCACCAGCAGATCGGTGCCGCCAGCCACCGGCAGGACCGGCCCGCCCGCACTCATCAGCCGGTGCAGGGCATCGAGATCCTCGGGGCGGCAATGGCTCAGCATGCGGGCACCGGGTCCGGCCCGGTCGCTAGGGCGGCGCGGCGGCTTGCCTCGGCCGCGACCGCCTCGACAATGTAGTCAAAGCCGGTGCAGCGGCAGATATTGCCCGCCAGCGCGTGGCGGATCGCGGCGTGATCGGGGGCGGGATCGGCGCGCAGCAGCCCTTCGGCGGCCATCACGATGCCGGGGGTGCAATAGCCGCATTGCACCGCGCCAAGGCTCAGGAGCGCGGCCTGCAGGCCGGACAGGGTTCCGGGCGGGGCGATACCTTCGACGGTGGTGATCTCGGCGCCTTCGGCCTGAAAGCCCATCACCAGGCAGGAGGCGACCGGGCGGCCGTCCATCAGCACGGTGCAGGCGCCGCATTCGCCCTCGCAGCAGCCCTCTTTCAGGCCGGTCAGCTGCAGGTCGTTCCGCAGGATATGGCTGAGCCGGTCAAAGGGGTTGGCGCGCACATCGAGCGCCGCGCCGTTGACCCGCAGCCGCAAGGTCGCGTCGGTGCCACGCGCGCCAGTCATCGGCCGCATCCTGCCGTCAGGCGAGGCGATGCGGGCCGGGCGACAAGGCGGGCAGTCGTCGATGTGATCAAATGTGGTGAACCGTGCAAGTTGTCCCTGCCCCATCCACTAGCGCACCGGCCCGGCGCGGGACTTGATTTGGATCAATTGGCGCGCCGCTCAGAGCCAGACCGAGGGCAATACCACGTTTCCCAGACCCAGGGCGGCCAGCCGGGCCGCCGCGGCCTCGGTTGCGGTGCGGGTCATCCGCTCCCAATCGCGGGCGGGGCCCTTGACGCCATGATGCTGGAAGGCGTTGAGCCGGACGCGCTGGCCGGGATCGAGCGACAGCACCAGGTCCGCCAGCGCCTCAAGTTCGGCCGGGGTATCGGTCTTGCCCGGCACCAGCAGAAAGCGCAGCTCGTAAAGCTTGCCCGCGGCATGCACCGTCCGCACGGAGGCGAGGCTCTTGTCGTTGCCGCGCCCGGTCAGCGCCTGATGGGTGCCGGCGCCGAAGGCCTTGACGTCGAGCATGACCCCGTCGGTCACCGGCAGCGCCCGCTGCCAGCCCTTCTCGCCCAGATGGCCGTTGCTGTCGATGAAGCAGGTCAGCCGCGCCAGCTGCCGGTCCGCCTTGATCGCCGCGAACAGCGCCAGGATGAACTTGAGGTGCAGCGTCGCCTCGCCGCCCGAAACGGTGATGCCGGTCAGGAAGGGCGCGTTCTCGCGCAGGCTGTCGAGCACCTCGTCCAGCGTGTAGTCGCGCGTCATCGGGCTGGCGCTGATCGGACAGGCCGTCAGGCAGGCATCGCATTGGGTGCAGGTGGCGGGATCGAAATGCACCCGCCCGCCCCTCATGCTCAGCGCCGGGGTCGGACAGGCCGGAACGCAGAGCCCGCAATCATTGCACTGGCCGATCGTGTAGGGGTTGTGGCAGCCCGGACAGGCGAAGTTGCAGCCCTGCAGGAACAGCACCAGCCGGTTGCCGGGGCCGTCCACGCAGGACCATGTCAGAAGCTTATTGACCGTCGCCAGCGGCAAGTTCATGCGCTACCACCCTCGGCTTGCGGGTCAGGATTCCGGTGAGCCGGGCGGCCTCGGCCCCCAGCGCCGTGGTATTGGTGCGCGAGCCCATTTCGTCGTTGTAGCGCGCCACATCGGACAGGCGGATCATGTAGCCGGTCACCCGCACCAGATCGTTGCTGGCAACGTTGGCGGTGAACTCGCGAAAGCCGTTGGCGAAGGCGCCCTTGCACAGCTGCACCACGGCGGCCGGATTGGCCTTGACCGTCTCGTCGAGCGTCAGGATCTCGCTGATCCCGGAGGCGTAGTAGCGGTGATGGGGGGCCAGCGCCTTGATATGGGTGACCGGATCGGGCTCGCAGCCATAGGCGATGCGCACACCGGGGGTGGTATCGGCGTCGGTGCTCAGGCCGGCCTGCGAATGCAGCATGGCGCGGCCGCGCCAAGCATTTTGCAACGGCTCGGACGCGACTAGCTCGGCCAGCCTGGCCGATATCTCATGGCCGAGGGCGTTTGCGGCGTCGTCCCCGCCATAGCCACCATTGCGTCCGGC
>CAUJIU010000111.1 GCA_963205075.1 Pseudomonadota bacterium
CCTACACCGCCGATATCGCCGACCCGGCCGCCGATACCGAGATGCTCTGGGCCATCGCGCTGATCGAGGGCATCCGCTCGGCCCGGGCGCAGATGAACGTGCCGGCGGGCCTGCAGGTGACGGTGCTGAAGCTGTCGGGCGATGCCGCGGCCGATGCGGCGCTGACAAACAACGAGGCGCTGATCAAGCGGCTGGCCCGGATCGGCGAACTGGGCCAGGCCGATGCCGCGCCGCGCGGCTCGATCACGGTGCCGGTCGCGGGCGCGACCTTCGCCATTCCGCTGGCAGACATCATCGATGTGGCCGCCGAAAAGGCCCGTATTTCCAAGGCGATGGAAAAGCTCGCCAAGGAGTTGGGCGGGCTGAAGGGGCGGCTCAACAACCCCAACTTCGTGGCCTCCGCCCCCGAGGAAGTGGTGGCAGAAGCGCGCGAGAATCTCGCGCTGCGCGAAGAGGAAAACGGCCAGCTTGCCGCCGCCCTGGCGCGTCTGAACGAGATCGGTTGAGCGGCGGGGCTGCCATGAGGCCCCGCCATCACCCTTGCCACGCAACTTGAGCCGGGCTTATCTCGCACCATGAGCGACAATGATCCCCGCCTGACCCCGCTGGCCGCGAGCCTGCCCGCAACCGTGCCCTTCGTCGGCCCCGAAACGCAGGAGCGGGCGCGCGGCGCGGCCTTTGTTGCCCGCATCGGCGCCAATGAATCGGTCTTTGGCCCCTCGCCCAAGGCGGTCGAGGCCATGCGCGCGGCCGCCGCCCAAGCATGGATGTATGCCGACCCCGAGGCGCATGACTTGCGGCAGGCGCTGGCGGCCCATCACCGCTGCGACCCGGCCCATATCATGATCGGCGAAGGGATCGACGGGTTGCTCGGCCTGATCGTGCGGCTCTTTGTCGGGCCCGGCGAAACGGTCGTGACCTCTGACGGCGCTTATCCGACCTTCAACTACCACGTCTCGGGCTTTGGCGGCGTGTTGCACAAGGTCTCCTACACCGCCGATCACGAAGACCCCGAACACCTGATCGCCAAGGCGCGCACGGTCGGGGCCAGGCTGATCTACCTCGCCAATCCCGACAACCCGATGGGCACCCATCACGACGCCGAAACCCTTGCCCGCATGGTCAGCAACGTCCCCGAAGGAGCGCTGCTGATCCTCGACGAGGCCTATATCGACCTCGCCCCTGCCAGCGCGGTGCCAGTGATCGACCCCGCCGACCCGCGCGTGATCCGGATGCGCACCTTCTCCAAGGCGCACGGTCTGGCCGGCGCCCGGGTGGGCTATGCCATCGGGTCGCGCCCGGTGATCGGCGCGTTCAACAAGGTGCGCAACCATTTCGGCATGTCGCGGGTGTCACTGGCCGGCGCGCTGGCGGCGCTGGGCGATCAGGACTGGCTGGCGCATGTGCAGGCACAGGTCGCGGCGGCGCGGGGACGGATTGCAGAGATCGGGCGGGCCAACGGACTGGTGCCCATTTCTTCGGCCACCAACTTCGTCACGCTGGATTGCGGGGCGGACGGCGATTTCGCCCGCGCGGTTCTCAAGGGGCTGATATCGCGGGGGATATTCGTGCGCATGCCCTTTGTCGCGCCGCAGGACCGCTGCATCCGGGTCAGCTGCGGCACCGCGTCCGATCTTGATGCCCTTGCCGCGGCGCTGCCCGGCGCGCTGGCGGATGCGCGCGCCCGATAGGCCTCAGGCCCGCGCCACCGCCTCGGCAATGACATTGGTGGCGGCCGCCAGCGCGCCGGGGCCATGCGGGATATCGAGCGCGGTCAGGCCGGCCTGAATCGTCGCCAGCGTGCCCAGCACCATATGGGCGTTGACATGCCCCATATGGCCGATGCGGAAATAGTCCTGCGCCGGTTCGCGGCCCAGCCCGATGCCCAGGGTCACCCCGGCCGAACGCTCGGTCCAGTCGCGCAAGAGGTCGCCCGCGCCGTTGCCGGCAAAGATCGACGTGACCGAGTTGCCGCGCTTGGCCGGATCGTCGACGTTGAGCCGCACCACCCCGCCCTTGCCCCAGGCCTCGCAGGCCGCCCAGATGGCGCGCGCCAGCGCATGATGGCGGGCCCAGACATTGGCCAGCCCCTCCTCAAGGATCATGTCGAGCGCGGCGCGCAGGCCGTAAAGGTGGTGGGTCGGCGCGGTGCCGTCGAAATACTGGTGGTAGGAGGTCGGGCGCACGCGCGGTTTCCAGTCCCAGTAGCCGGTCACGCAATTGGCGCCCTCGCGCGCTGCCTCGGCCTTGTCGTTGAACCAGACGAAACCCAGCCCCGGCGGCGTCATCAGCCCCTTCTGGCTGGCCGAGACGGTGACATCGACGCCCCATTCGTCCATCTCGAACGGGTCGCAGCCCATCGAGGCGATGCAATCGGCCATCAGCAGGGCCGGATGCCCGACCCGGTCCATGGTCTTGCGCAGGCCGGCGATATCGTTCTTGATGCTGGTCGAGGTATCGACATGCACGGCCAGCACCGCCTTGATACGGCGGGCCGTATCGGCCGTGAGCGCCTTGGCCACCTTGTCGAGGTCGATATCGTCCTGGGTGCCGAAATCGATCGTCTCGACCTTTGCGCCAATGCCGCGCGCCATCTCGCCCCAGCCGATGCAGAACCGCCCCGTCGCCAGCACCAGCACCGTATCGCCGCGGCTGAGCACGTTGGAGAGCGCGGCTTCCCAGGCTCCATGGCCATTGGCGATGTAGATGGTGGCCTGATGCCGGGTACGGGCGATCTTGCGCAGGTCGGGGATCAGCGAATGGGTCATCTCGTGCAATTCGCCGGTGTAGATGTTGGGCGCCGGACGGTGCATGGCGTTGAGCACCCTGTCGGGCATGACCGAAGGGCCGGGGATAGCGAGCAGTTGGCGGCCATTGGCAAGCATGGGGCGACTCTCTGTCTGGAAACTGGGCCGACCCTAACGCGCCGCGCCCCGGCGTCAATCCGTCACCGGCTTGCCCTTCGGGGGGATTTGCCGATAGACCGCTCCTGCAACCGCCGACCGGAAATGAGCCCGCAAATGCTGACAAGGATCGCCCAGCGGTTCAAGGAATTCGAACGAGCCTCGCGATCGAGCATCGGCAACGATATCTCGACGCCACAGGCGCGCCGCGCGGCCTGGTGGTATACCGAGCTGTTCGATCATGCGGTCCTGCGGCGGGCCTGGAGCAACTTCGCCGAAGTGGGCCCCGGTGCCTATCGCGCCAACCACCCCAATCATCAGCGGCTGGAGTATTATCGGAGCCTCGGCATCAGATCGGTGCTGACTTTGCGCGGCAATGGCAGCGGCGCGCCGTTCCTGTTCGAGGAAGAAAGCTGCCGCCAGCTGGGCATGACGCTGCATTACGTGGCGCTCAACGCCCGCAACGCGCCGGACCCGGCCGAGCTTGCCAAGCTGTTCGAGTTGTTCCGCACCATCGAGCGCCCTTTCCTGATGCATTGCAAATCGGGCGCGGACCGCGCGGGTCTTGCCAGCGCGCTTTACCAGATGGCGCAGATGGGCCTGCCGGTCGAGGTGGCGCGCAAGCAGTTGTCGTTCCGCTACCTGCATATCCGCGCCAGCGAGACCGGCATCCTGGACCACCTTCTCGATACCTATGCCGCGCATAACGCCGGCAATCCCATCCCGATCGAGCAATGGGTGGCGACCGAATATGACCCCGAGGCGCTCGAGCGCAGCTTTGCCGCCAAGAGAGGCAGGCGCCGGTCATGACCGCCCGGCGGCCCCTGCGCTGGCTCTGGCGGACCTATCTGCGCCAGCAGTGGCGGCTCCTGACCGCCGCGCTGTTGCTGATGGCCGTCGAAGGTTCGACGCTGGGGGTGATGAGCAAGCTGGTGCAGCCAATGTTCGACCAGGTGTTTCTGGCCGGCAGCCGCGACGCGCTCTGGCTGGTCGGCTTCGGCATTCTGGGGATTTTCGTTTTGCGCTCGATCACCTCGGTCGGGCAGCGCATCCTGCTCAAGCAGGTCAGCGAAAGGGTCGCCGCCCGCATCCGCACCGACCTCCTGTCACATCTGATGCGGCTGGACAGCCGCTTCCATCAACTCAACCCGCCCGGATCGCTGATCGAGCGGGTGCAGGGCGATGTGACCGAGATCAACAACGTCTGGACCGGGCTGATCACCGGGCTGGGGCGCGACACCATGGCGGTGCTGGTGCTGTTCGTGGTGGCGATGACCATCGACTGGCAATGGACCGTGGTGGCGCTGATCGGCATCCCGGCCCTCGTGGTGCCCTCGCTGATCGCCCAGCGGCTGGTGCGCCGGCGCGCCGCACAGGCCCGCGACATCGCCAGCAAGATGTCGACCCGGCTCGACGAGGTGTTTCACGGCATCAACCCGATCAAGCTGAACGCGCTGGAGGCCTATCAGTCCCGCCGCTACGGTGACCTGATCGGGCAAAGGGTGCGCGCCGAGGTGCGTTCGGCCACCGGACAGGCGTTCGTTCCGGGGCTGATCGACATCATGACCGGCCTTGGCTTCATGGCGGTAGTGGTGCTGGGCGGGGCCGACATCATTGCCGGCAACAAGACCGTGGGTGAGTTCATGGCCTTCTTCACCGCCATGTCGCTGGTGTTCGAGCCGCTGCGGCGGCTGGGCAACCTGTCGGGCCTCTGGCAGGCCGCCGCGGCTTCGGTCGACCGGATGATCGCGCTGCTGGAGACCCAGCCGACGCTGTTGTCGCCGCCCGACCCGCTGCCGCTGCCCGCGGGCGCGCCGGAAGTGCGCTTTGAGGATGTGCAACTCAGCTACGGCGATCTGCCGGTGCTGGACGGGCTCAGCTTTACCGCCGCAGCCGGCGAGACCACGGCGCTGGTCGGGGCCTCGGGGGCGGGCAAGAGCACGGTGTTCAACGTGCTGGCCCGGCTGGTCGATCCGCAGTCGGGCACGGTCAGCCTGGGCGGTGTGCCGGTTGGCAGGCTGGCGCTGGACGCGCTGCGCGGCCATATCTCGGTGGTGGCGCAGGACGCGGCGCTGTTTGACGACAGCCTGCGCGAAAACATCCTGCTGGGCCGCAGCGATGTGAGCGAGGCCCGGCTGGCCGAAGTGCTGGACGCCGCCCATGTCAGCGACTTTCTGCCCCAACTGGCCCTGGGGCTCGACAGCCCGGCCGGGCCGCGCGGCTCCAACCTGTCGGGCGGCCAGCGGCAGCGGGTCGCCATCGCGCGCGCCCTGCTGCGCGACACGCCGGTCCTGTTGCTGGACGAGGCCACCAGCGCGCTCGACACCAGGTCCGAGGCGGTGGTGCAGGAGGCGCTGGAAGGGCTGTCGCAGGGGCGGACAACGCTGGTGATCGCGCACCGGCTTTCGACCGTGCGCGCGGCGCACCGGATCGTGGTGCTGGAGC
>CAUJIU010000112.1 GCA_963205075.1 Pseudomonadota bacterium
TGCCGCCCCGACAGTGCGGCTCGATGACGGGGCGGGGCCGGCACCGGACCGTCCGGACCTCAATGCCGGCGACCGCGTCGACCCGGCGGCGCTCGACGCTCCAAGGCAGCCGGACGCCGATACGCCGACAGTGACCGACCCGGTCAACCCCGCGCCCGCAGACGAAGGCCGGGGCATGGCCGGGGCCCTGAGCGACGCCGAAACCGCACCGACTGTGCGCACCGACCCTGCGGACGCGACGCCGACGGTGCAGACTGATCCTGCCGATACGGCTCCGACAGTGAGAACCGACCCGGCAGAAACCGCGCCGACTGTTCGAGTGGATCCAGAGGACGCCACCCCGACGGTTCGAACCGACCCCGCCGACACCGCGCCGACAGTGCGGACCGACCCGGCGGATACGGCTCCGACAGTGCGAACCGACCCGGCGGACACGGCTCCGACAGTGAGAACCGATCCAGCGGATACCGCGCCGACAGTGCGCACGGACCCGGCAGATGCCACTCCGACGGTCCGGACTGACCCTGCGGATACGGCTCCGACAGTGCGCACTGACCCTGCTGACGCCACTTCAACGGTGCGCACCGACCCTGCTGACGCCACCCCGACGGTGCGCACGGACCCGGCGGATACCGCCCCAACCGTCCGAACCGATCCTGCCGACACTGCCCCAACCGTGCGCACCGACCCGGCGGATGCCACGCCCACCGTGCGGACCGACCCGCCCGACGCTGCGCCGGCGACGCCGGATGCGCCCGATGACGCAACCCCGACCTTGCGCCTTGACGACGCGCCGCCCGCAAACCGGGCCGATCAGCCCGCCCCGGCGGCACTCGAGGACGCGACCCCGACGCGCCTGCCCGAGCCGGACGGGACCGGCCCGGCGCCGACCGAGCGTTTCGACGATGTCCTGCCCGCGCCGGACGCGCCGCCGATTGCGCCCTCCGCTCTCCCGGACCCATCTGATGCCACCGTCCGGCTCGATGATCCGCTGGAGTTTCTCAACCGCCGCCGCCCGGTTCCCGACACGCCCGCCGAACGCAGCGCCCGCATTGGCGACGCCATCGACAATTCGGCGCTGACGCCCGAGCGCAAGGAGTTCTTCCGCCGCTTCAACGAGACCCGCACCCCCGAGGAGGCCGCGGCCCGGCTGATCCTCGACGGCGGCGTGCCCGCAGACAACCTGTTGCGCGAGGGCGCGATGGCGCCCGATGACCTGCGCCGGGCCATCGAAGACTATGCCCGCAACTTCACCGACATGACCCCGCGCGAGGGCGCCATCCTTGCCGACCGGACGCTGGGTGGCGTGCGCAAGACGCTGGAGGAGGCCGGGCTGGGCGAGCCGGCGCTGACGCTGTTTGAAAACAAGCTGCCCAATCACGGCATGGAATCGGCCATTGCGGGCGCGGGCTTCACCAATGACCTGCCGCCGCAGCGCCTGCTCGATGCCGGCACGCTGGACGAGGCCGGGCTGCGGCGCGGGCTCGATGACTACCTGGCCACCGAGCGCGGTATCACCGACGCGGCCGAGCGGGCGCGGCTGATCGACGATTACCTCGCGCCGCTGCATCCGCCCGCCGCCACGGCCATCCCGCCCGCCGCGCTGATCCCCGAAGGCGCGCCGGTGGTCTCGGTCGCCGCGCGGGCCGAGGACGGCACGCCGGTCACGCTGGTGCGCGAGGAGGCGCAGCTTGCAGCGGGCGCCAACAACACCGTCTACCGGCTGGGGCCGCCCAACGAGGGCAAGGTGCTGCGGGTGCCGCAGCACGGGCCCGACAGCCCCAATGCCCGCATCGACGAATTCGGACGGCAGGCCCTGACCGATCCGGCCGTCAATCCCGAACGGGTCGGGGTGCTCGACCGCGAGGTGGTGACGCTGCCCGATGGCACCCGCGCCGAGATCCTGCCCTTCGAGGGGCGCACGGCCAAGGGTCAGATCGCCGCCCAGCCGGGCGGTGCGCCGACCTCTGGCCAGTCGATCGCGCTCGATCAGGCGGTGCGCGAGCTGAACCGCAACGGCTATGCCTGGATGGACAATCACCCCGCCAACTACTTCTTCGAGCCGGTGGACGAGGCCAACGACATCTGGCGCGTGGTGGTGCTCGACCCTGGCGGGATCGTCCGCGCCGCCGATGGCAGCCCCGAGATTGCCCGCGCATTCCAGGCGCAGGTGCAGATCATCGACCCGATCAACAAGATCGCCTATCGCGGCTTGCAGGGCGATGGCCGGCTGCTCGATCTGATGCAGTCGGCGCGCGAGGAACAGCTGGCCGAATTCGCCGGCAGGCTCGATCTCAACTTCGGCGGGGCGCAGTCGCTGGCCGACAACCTGATCTACCGCACCGACGGGCTGATCAACTTCCCGCAGGCCCAGACGCTGTTCGCGGTCGAGGGCGAGGCGGCGGTCGAGGCGGCCTATGCCGCGCTGCGCGCCGCCAACTGATCAGACGCTGAGGGTGGCGGCCACGGCCCGCTTCCAGGCGGCGTATCGCGCGTCGCGGTCTGCGGCCTTCATCGCGGGCGCGAAGGTCCGCTCCAGCGCCCAGGCTTCGGCAAAGCCCGCCTGATCGGGATAGAGGCCCGCCCGCTGACCGGCCAGCCACGCCGCCCCCAGGGCAGTCGTTTCGCGCACTTTCGGGCGGTCGACCTTGGCGCCGATGATGTCGGACAGGAACTGCATCGCCCAGTCGCTGGCCGACATGCCGCCATCGACCCGCAGGGTCGCGGCCGCGCCGGCATCCTGCCAGTCGGCCTGCATCGCCTCGAGAAGGTCGCGGGTCTGGAAGCCGACGCTTTCCAGCGCGGCGCGGGCTATCTCGGCGGGGCCGGAATTGCGGGTCAGCCCGTAGATCGCCCCGCGGCATTCGGCGTTCCAGTAGGGCGCGCCCAACCCGACGAAGGCGGGCACCAGAATGACGTTCTGGCTGGGGTCGGCGGTCTCGGCCAGCGGCTGGGTCTCTTGCGCCGAGCGGATGATCCTGAGCCCGTCGCGCAGCCATTGCACCACCGCACCGGCGATGAAGATCGAGCCTTCGAGCGCATAGGTCGGCTTGCCGTCGAACTGATAGGCGATGGTGGTCAGCAGCCGGTTGGACGAGGCCACGGCCTTGTGCCCGGTGTTGAGCAGGGCAAAGCAGCCGGTCCCGTAGGTCGATTTCATCATGCCCGGCGCAAAGCAGGCCTGACCGATGGTTGCCGCCTGCTGGTCGCCGGCCATCCCCAGGATCGGGATCGGGCGCCCGAACAGATCGGGGCGGGTCATGCCGAAATCGCTGGCGCAGTCACGCACTTCGGGCAGCATCGCCATCGGGATGTCGAACATCTCGCAGATGGTGGTGCTCCAGCGGCCCTTGTGGATGTCATAAAGCAGGGTGCGCGCGGCGTTGGTCGCGTCGGTCAGGTGGGATTTGCCGCCGGTGAGCTTCCAGACCAGGTAGCTGTCGACGGTGCCGAATTTCAGCTCGCCCCTGCGGGCCCGCGCGCGCGCGCCCTCGACATTGTCGAGGATCCACTTGAGCTTGGTGCCGGAGAAATAGGGGTCGGCCAGCAGGCCGGTGCGCCGGGTGATCAGCTTGTCCTGCCCGGTATCGCGCAACTGGCGGCAGAAATCGGCGGTGCGCCGGTCCTGCCAGACGATGGCATTGTGCACCGGCTCGCCGGTCACCGCGTCCCAGACCAGCGTGGTCTCGCGCTGGTTGGTGATGCCGATGGCGGCGATGTCCTGCGGGCGCAGGCCCGCCTTCTCGATGGCGGCGCGGCAGGTCGCCGCCGTGGTGGACCACAGGTCGGCCGGATCGTGCTCGACCCAGCCCGATTGCGGGAAATGCTGCGGGAATTCCTCCTGCGCCATGGCGCGCAGGTTCAGCGCGGCGTCAAACAGGATCGCCCGGCTCGAGGTCGTGCCTTGGTCAATGGCCAGAACATGGGTCATCCGCTGCCCCCGGAATTGCCGGACTACATCTCGAAGGGTTCGAGCACTTCGATCAGCATCGAGCCCTGCTCCGGGCCGGTCCATTGCAGGCTGTCCCAGATCAGGCCCGTCGCCGCCTCGACGCTGTAGCGGTTGACGAAATCGGCGTCGCCCCGGCAATGCTCCGCCACCCGCTTGACCGGGATCGGCGGCGTGAACAGGTCGATCACGTCGTCCTGCTCGATCTGGTAGGTGCAGGTCACCGTGGTCTGGGTGCCGTTCGGACCGAGGCCGGCGGTCTGGTAGGTGCGGGTCACGGAGGCCGGCCAGTTGGCCAGCGGCATGGTGATCACGATCGGGTCGCCCGGCCCGGTCACCACCGAGTTGAGATCGAAACCGAAGGAATGGGTGGTGGACATCAGCGAGCCGCGCACCACCACGGTGCGGTTGCTGCGGCCCAGATAGGTCAGGCGGTCATCCTCCAGCGCGATGGCCATCAGCGCATCGTTGACCCTGGTGTTGGGCGTGGTGATGCGGATGGCGGCAATGCCGCGCTCGGCCGCGCCTTCACGCAAGGCGGCGGCGGGCGGCAGGGCGGCCTCGGGCTCGGCCGCCTGATCGGCGCCGGTGACGCGCCCGATGATCGTGCTGACGATCGGCGCCGAGACATTGCCTTGCGAGCAGCCCGCCAGCAGCGCCAGCGAAGCGGCCAGACCCAGTTTCATCAGTTCCAAAATTCACCCCAGCCGTCGTTGAAGCTCTGCGCGTTCGAAGACCTCAGCATCCCGTAGATGTTGCCGGTGCCGCCGATGCGCGAGCCGTAATTGCCGCCGCCGCCGCCCAGCTTGGTGCCGATGGTGCGGGTATTGCCGGTCGGATAGGACCAGTTGAGCGGGATGCTGACGCCGATGGCGATGTTCAGCTCGTCATCCCCCATGGGTTCGGTCCATGTGGTCGAAAGCGACACGTCCCAGCCATTGGGGAAGTGGCGGGCAAGCGTCACGCCGGCGCCCAGATCACCGGCCAGATACTGGCCGAAATCCAGCTTCAGGTTGGTGCCGTGAAAGCCGGTATCCCAGTAGAGGGTGCCGATGGCGGT
This sequence comes from Pseudomonadota bacterium, assembly GCA_963205075.1. Classification (GTDB taxonomy): domain Bacteria; phylum Pseudomonadota; class Alphaproteobacteria; order Rhodobacterales; family Rhodobacteraceae; genus KLAP22. The sequence continues at coordinate 5,010 of CAUJIU010000112.1, forward strand.
GGTCGCCTGCAGGTCGAGGAAGCCCAGCGGGTCGGTGTAGTCGCGCTTGATCCCGTGGGTCAGTTCCAGCCCGAAGGCGAGCGTTTCATTGGCCGGCCGCCAGATCAGCTCGCCGCTGACACCGGCATATTGCCGCTCGAACAGGCCGCCGCTGACGCGGCCGAACACGTCCGGCGACAGCTTGAACAGATGCGTCATCATCAGGCTGTCGAGCGCGATCGACTCGCGGTCATAGGCGCCGCCATCCGAGCGGTATTTGGGCGTCGGCGGCGGCGGGATCGGCGTTGCGCCGCCATAGACGATGTAGGACAGCGTCCCCGAGGCCCAGGTCTGCGGGCTGAAGGTGTAGCGCCCGTTCAGGGTCGCGCGCGCCGTGGGCACCAGTCCGTCGGTGGCGTCGATGGTGACATCGACATCGGGGCGGATGTTCCAGCTGAAGCCCGAACTGGGCTGCACGATGAAATCCGCGCCCTCGGCCACCGAGTTCAGACCCTCGAACCGGGTCCGCTCCCAGAGATATTCGCCCGCGCCGGGCTGGTCGACCGACTGTTCGAGCGCGGTGCGCGAGATCACGGCGGCCGATGTGGTGAAGCCGCCGCTGATATGGGAAATGCGGAAGGTCTCGACCGAGGGCGGCATCACCCGGCTGAGAATGCGCGCGACCCGGCCCACGGTCTGGGCGTTGTTGGCCTGGGCCGGGGCGTTGACCACCAGCGTCACTTCGGTGTTGTCCAGATGCGCCTCGACCAGGCGGATGTCTTCCTGATCGAGCCCGCGCCGCAGCGATTGCAGCCGGTTCTGGCGCATCGCCGGATCGTCGGCCCAATGCGGGTCATAGTCGGCATTCGCCGCCCGGACCGAAACCGGCTGCGGGCCGGTGCCCATGTTTGGCGGCACATAGGGACGATAGGGGTTGCCGTAGAAGGTCAGCAGCAGTCCGGCCTCGTCGCCGCGCATGTAGGCCATGACATCCGCGCCCTTGGCGACGGAATAGCGCAGGCCGTAATTGGCCACGTAGTCGCGCGGATCGGCGGCCAGATCGACGCTGTCCAGCCCGTAATCGACCGAGAGCGTCAGCCCCTCGATCGGGGTGCGCCAGTTGATGCCGCCAAAGAGCGCCGCGTCGCCCATGAACAGGTGATCGACCGTCCCCATGGTGCCGGGGGTCATGGGCGGCCGGGGGCCCAAGGGCGCATCGATCGGGCCGCCGCTTCCGAGCCGGCCCCAGCCCAGCCCCAGCGACAGGTCGAAGTCGCCCCATGTATGGGTGGCCACGAGATATTCGGCGGAATTGCGGTCATTGGCCAGGATGCCGTCAAAACCGAGCGACACCGTGGTGCGGGTGTCATTGCTCTGCCAAAGGCGGGTCTTGATGTTGAGCGAGGGGTCGGTATAGGCGCCCATCACCGTATAGGTCGGAATTGCCATCGACAGTTCCAGCCCCGGCAGCGCCTGAAAGCCGATCGCCAGGGTGGAGCGCCCCTCGTCATAGCCATAGCTGAAGCTGGTCTCGCCATCGGGCTGCATCAGGGCCGAGGGCATCTCGACATGGCCGCCATATCCGAATGTCACCAGATTGTTGCCCTGGGGCGCCGCCGGGCCGGCAGTCCCCAGAATCGTCGTGGCAGACAGAATCGCGGCCAGAGATTTATGACGCACCGAAGCCCCCCAAGGTGTTCGTTTTCAATTACTTGGCCCGGTCAGATCGGCGCATGACCGGGCGGTTGAGATACTCTAGCAATCCGAACCGCCAAGGGACATGCCTGATGGTCCTTTTGCGCCATATCGGCGGAACTGTGGCTCTGGTGGCACGGCTTGTGCACTTTTCCAACCATGTGATGGCCCGGCTTGACCGATGTCCGGGCATTGGTCACCTTGGCCGTATCTTGTGTAACGAGGAGATCGACATGAAGAAACTTGGATTTGGCCGGGCAATGGTGCTGGCTCCGGCTGCTGCGCTTCTGGCCGGCTCTGCCGCCGCCGGCGGACTGGCTCCGGTGGTGATGGAAACCGAAGTGATGGTCGCCGAGCAGACCGGCAGCGGCTTTGGCTGGCTGATCCCGCTGCTGATCGTGGGCATCCTGATTGCGGTCGCCTCGGGCGACGACAATCAGACGACCTCGACCTGATCCGGACGACCGCCCGCAGGGGCGGACCGGTCACCAATCGGCCGCCGGGTCGTGACCCGGCGGCTTTTGGCGTGTGGGATGCATGGACTTTGTCTCGATAATTTCCGAACTTTGGGACAAGGGACAGTCCGCCGCCGCCAAGCGGGCCACCGCCATGTTCGCGCGGCTGCCGCACAAGGCTGACGCGCAAACCCTGGCGCTGGCCGAAAGTGCCGCCAAGGTCGGCGAGATCGACCTGGCGCTGGACATCCTGCGCGCGGTGCCCGGCTTCCCCGACTGGCGGGACGGCGTGGGCCTGGCCGCGCATCTGGTGCTGTCGATCGGTCGCGCGGCCGAGGCCGAAACCCTGTTTCACGACATGTTGCGCCGCTGGCCGGATGACGAGGGCGCGCTTATCGGGCTGGCCACCATGCAGCGGCTGGGCGGCGATCTGGACGGCGCGGAACATCAGGTTTCGCGGCTGCTGGCGGCCAATGGGTCCTCGGCCCCGGCGCTGGTGGAAGCGGCCCTGCTGGCGGCGCTTGCCGGCGACCGGCGGCGGTTCGCGCAGCTTCACGCGGCGATCACGGCGGCGCCGCAGCCTGACAAGTACCTGCTCTGGCGGCTGATCCCCGGTCATGCCGCGCTCGAGGACTGGGCGGCGCTGTTCGAGGCGATGACCTTCTATCCGGAAAGCCGCCTGCCCCGGCTGGTGCGCGACCTGCCGCCCCTGGCGCCCCTGGCGCCCGGCGACGACCTGCACGGCAAGCGCGTGCTGGTGATCGGCAATTTCGGCCTGGGCGACATGATCCATTTCGCGCGTTACCTGCCCGATCTGGCGGCGCGGGGATGCGAGGTGCATTTCCAGACCCGCAGCGCGCTCGGGCGGCTGTTTGCTTCGCTCGATTGCAACGTCACCTGCGTCGAGGTGATCGAGGATGTCTCGCCCTATGACGCGCGCTGCAGCCTGTTCGCGCTGCCGCATCTGCTGGGGCAGACCGGGGCCGCGACGCTGCATCGGCCCGCCTATCTCAAGGCGGAGCCCGTCGAGGTTGCGCGCTGGGGCGCAAGATTGCCCAGGTCCGCCCTGCGGGTCGGGCTGGTCTGGGCCGGCAATCCCCGCAACGTGCTCGATATCGGGCGCTCGGCGCCGCTCGAGGCGCTGGCGCCGCTGTTTTGCGACCCGCAGATCAGCTTTGTCGCCCTGCAAAAGGGCGAGGCGCTGGCGCAGGCCCTCGGCGCGGGCCTCGCGGACCGCATCCATGTGCCCGAGGATTTCGACGACGGCCCCGATGCCTTCATCGACACCGCGGCGGTCATGGAAAACCTCGATCTGGTGGTCTCGACCGATACCTCGCCGGCGCATCTGGCCGGCGCGCTGGGCCGCCCCGGCATCGTGCTGGCCAAGGCCGTGCCGGACTGGCGCTGGAATGATCGCGACGGCACCTCGCTCTGGTATCCGACCATGCAGGTCATGCGCCAGACCAGCCCCGGCGACTGGGCGGGGCTGGCCATGCGGGCGGCCGAGCGGCTACAGGAACTGAAAACAGGAAAGGCACGCCCATGACCAATGAACCCACCGACCCGCTGCAAAGGGTCAGCGCGGCGCTTGACGAATTGCGCGCGGCCATTCCCCTGATGGGGCAGGAACTTACCACCGAGATGTCGCGCCGGCGCGGCGACCTGAACGGCCAGTTGTGGGTGGCGCAACGCGCCTTGGGGCTGGTGAGCGGCTATTTCTCCGAAGCCGGTCAGGACATGGCCTTTGACAGCCACATCTTCAAAGGCAAGCGCGGCGGCACCTTTGTCGAGATCGGGGGCCATGACGGCGTGACCGGATCGGTGGGGCTGTTCTTCGAACTCAGGCGCGGCTGGTCGGGCCTGCTGGTCGAGGCGGTGCCGGAGCTTTGCGCGCAGGCGGCGAGCTTTCGCGCCTGTCCCTGCCTGAATGCCGTGGTCGGCCCCAAGGACGGCGCGGCCGAATTCGCCACCGTCGGCGGCTGGGCCGCCCAGATGTCGGGCCTGCGCGACCTGTGGCCGGAGGAATTCCGGACGGCGGAGGCCGAGGGCAGGCTCGGCAAGGTCGAGACCAGGCAGGTGGCCACGCGCTCGCTCGATGCGATCCTGACCGAAGCGGGGCTGACGGAGATCGACTTGCTGGCCATCGACGTCGAGGGCGCAGAGCCCGCGATCTTGCGGGAATTTCCGTTTGAAAACTATACCATACGCGCCATCTGCGTCGAAAACCTCGCCCGCAACGATGCCTTGGGCGAGATCCTGGTGCCCAAGGGTTTCGTGCTGATCGACTTTGTCGGCAAGGACGAGCTTTATGTGCACAGCTCGGTTGACGTGAGCTTCTAGAGCGTCACGTCGGGCAGGCTGTCGAAGGCCGAGCGCAACGCCTCGCCCCAGCCCGAGGAAATGGTCTGGAAATAGGCGTCATCCGCCTCGATCCGGCGGGTCAGGCCCAGCTTCTGGCTGTCTTTCTCGTAGATCTGCAGATCGAGCGGCAGCCCGACCGTCAGATTGGCCTTGATGGTCGAATCGAAGCTGACCAGCAGCAGCTTGACCGCCGCCTCGAAGCTCATCTCCGGGTCATAGGCGCGCACCAGGATCGGGCGGCCATACTTGGTCTCGCCGATCTGGAAATAGGGGGTGTCGGCCCCGGCCTCGATGAAGTTGCCCTCCGGATAGATCAGGAACAGCCGCGCCGGGCTGCCCTTGATCTGGCCGCCAAGGATCATCGTGGCGTTGAAGGCGGCATCGGCCCGCGCGCCGGTATCGGAATGGCCGGCGATCACCTCGCGCAGCGTCTCGCCGATGGTGCGCGCGACCTGGAACATCGACGGCGCCTCGAGGATCGAGGGCGCGCGTTCGGCCGGGGCCTTGGTGCGCTCTTCCAGCAGCGAGATCACCGACTGGGTGGTGGCAAGGTTGCCGGCGCTCAGGAGCGTGATGACGCGCTGGCCGGGGTCTTCCCAGCAATGCATCTTGCGGAAGGTCGAGATGTTGTCGAGCCCGGCATTGGTGCGGGTGTCGGACATGAAGATCAGGCCGCGATTGATCCGCATACCCACGCAATACGTCATCTCTGGCCGTCCACTATTGCTGCTGAACCTGCACCACGACCGAGAGGCGCTCGCCGCCCGAGCCGTAGCGCGTTCCTGATACCGGGGCGGCATCGCCATAGTCCAGACCCGTTGCGACGCGAACATACCGGGTATCGGGCGAAATGCCGTTGGAGACATCGAAACCGACCCAGCCCAGGTCCGGCAGATGCGCCTCGGCCCAGGCATGGGTGGCGGATTGCTCGACCCGGTCATTCATCATCAGGTAGCCCGACACGTAGCGCGCCGGAATGTCGAGATACCGCGCGCAGGCGAGGAAGGCGTGGGTGTGGTCCTGGCAGACGCCATGCCCGGCGGCCAGCGCCTCCTCGGCGCTCCAGCCCACGTCGCTGCGGCCGGTCTCGTAGCGGATGGCGGCGTGAACGGCGCCGGCAAGTTCGTGCATCTGGTCGAGCGGGCTGCGGTCATCGTCGATGGCATTGGCGATCTTGCGCGAGAGGGGGCCGATGCGGGTGCGATCGGTCGAGCGCAGGAACATCCACAGGGGCATGAAGCCGCCATGGGCGCCGGTGATGCCGTAGGTGTCCTTCATGTCGACCTCGCCCTCGCTGTGCAGCACGATCTGCCGGGTGCCGGGGGTGAAGCTGATCAGCTCGACCCGGTTGCGGTGGCTGTCCTCGAACGACAATTCCCTTTTGCCGCCAGTAACTTGCGTGCGCCAGTTGACGATGGTCTGGGCGCCGGAATTCTTTGGCGTCAGCCGCACCTGTTGCAGCGCGTAGGGCACCGGCTCGTCATAGTCATAGGTCGTCGTGTGGCTGATCTTCAGTCGCATCACATTCCCTCAGGCAAAGAACCGGTAGTCGATCTCGGTCTGGGCGCCGAGCGCCGTGATATCGCCCAGGAAACCCTGGATGAATTCGTGCAGGCCCATCTCGAAGATCTCGTCCACCGTATGGGACATCGAATTCAGGCACAGCCGGTCGGCCATGTCATGGCAGGGCAGGCGGTCGCCATAGGCGGCCATCAGGTAGCCCATGTTGTCGCGCATCTTGTCGCAGCAGAAGGCCAGGCTGCGCGGCATCCGTTTGTCGAGGATCAGGAACTGGGCGATCTCGCGCGGGCGGGCATCCTGGCCATAGGTCATCTGGAAGCCGCCCTCGGCCGAGACCGAACGCAGGATGGTCTGCCATTGCACGTTGTCGATGGAACTGCCCACCGCCATGGCCGAGGGCAGGAGCACGTAATACTTGACGTCAAGGATGCGGGCGGTGTTGTCGGCGCGCTCGATGAAGGTGCCGACGCGGGCGAAATTGTAGATGTCGTTGCGCAGCATGGTGCCGTGCATGGCGCCGCGCACGAAGGCCGAATGCTGGCGGATCTGGCCCAGAACCTCGGGCAGGTCGCGCTCGGGGATCTTGCGGGCCAGCGCATCCCTGAGCGTCATCCAGGCCGCGTTGACGCTTTCCCAGACCTCGCGCGTCAGCGCGGTGCGCACCATCTTGGCATTGTTGCGCGCCGCCTCGATCACCGACAGCACCGACGAGGGGTTGTCGCGGTCGCGCAGCATCCAGTCGATGGCCTGATCCTTGGTCACCTCGGGGTAGTACTGGCAGTAGCCGTCCCAGACGGCGGCGGTCTTGAGCACGCTGGCCCATTCATCCTCGGAGCCGGAGCGGGTCAGCGCGATCCGCTGGCCGGCCTCGACCAGGCGGGCGGTGTTTTCCGAACGCTCGAGATAGCGGAACATCCAGAACAGCCCGCCGGCGGTTTTTCCCAGCATGGCTATTCCTCCAGCACCCAGGTGTCCTTGGTGCCCCCGCCCTGCGACGAGTTGACCACCAGGCTGCCTTTCTTGAGCGCCACGCGCGTCAGGCCGCCGGGGGCGATCTCGATCCCCTTGGGCGAGCAGAGCACGAAGGGCCGCAGGTCCACATGGCGCGGCGCCAGCCCGGCATTGGTCAGGATCGGCACCGTGGAAAGCGACAGGGTCGGCTGGGCGATGTAGTTGCCGGGCCGGGCCTTCAGCTTGCGGCGGAACTCGGCCAGCTCCTTGCGGGAGGCGGCGGGGCCGATCAGCATGCCGTAGCCGCCCGAACCATGCACCTCCTTGACCACCAGATCGGC
>CAUJIU010000113.1 GCA_963205075.1 Pseudomonadota bacterium
CCAAGCTCAAAGGCCCGCGCGTTGCGCTTGGCGGCGGCGCCGTTCAGCTCGATGGCCTGATGGATGGCCTCGCGGCTGATCGGCACGCCCCCGGCCTGCCAGGCCGCGCCCAGCATCATCATGTTGGAATAGATCGAGTCGCCCATCAGCCGCTTGGCCAGTTCGGAGGCGTCAAACATCGCCAGCCGGTCCTTGAGCCGCGCCGAAAGCGCCAACGCCAGCCGCTCGGAGGGCAGGCGGAAATCGGCGTTGCGGGTAAACTCGCCGGTGACGATCTCGTGGCTGTTGACCACCGCGCGGGTGCGACCGGGCGCCACCAGCGCCAGCGTCTGGGTGCCGGCGCTGACCACCAGATCGCCGCCGATCAGCGTGTCGCATTCCTGAAGAGCGACCTTTATAGCGTTGATATCCTCGGGTTTCTTGCCGATGCGGCAATGGATATGCACCGCGCCGCCCTTTTGCGCCAGCCCGGCCATTTCCATCATCCCGGCGCCCTTGCCATCCAGATGGGCGGCCATGGCCAGCACCGCGCCCACGGTCACCACGCCGGTGCCGCCGACCCCGGTCAGGACGATGTTATGGGTGTGGACGATCTCGGGCAGGTCCGGTTCGGGCAGATGCGGCAGGTCGATATCGGTCGTCGGCGCGGTGCGCGGGCTGCCCCCCTGAACGGTGACGAAAGAGGGGCAGAAGCCGTCGATGCAGCTGAAATCCTTGTTGCAGGACGACTGGTCGATGGCGCGCTTGCGCCCCAGTTCGGTCTCGACCGGGACGATCGAGACACAGTTTGACTGCACGCCGCAATCGCCGCAGCCCTCGCAGACATCGGGGTTGATCAGCACGCGCTTGTCGGGGTCGGGATAGGTGCCGCGCTTGCGGCGCCGGCGCTTTTCGGCGGCGCAGGTCTGCACGTAAACGATGGCCGACACGCCCTTGATCTTGCTGAATTGTTCCTGAACCGTGGGCAATTCCTCGCGCTTGTGGCGCGAGACGGCGGCGGGAAAGGCCGACAGGTCGACATCCTCGGCCTCGTCATAGACCATCGCCACCTTTTGCACCCCCATCGCCACCAGCTCGCGGCAGATGCGGTCGGCGGTCAGGCCACCTTCGTTGCGCTGGCCGCCGGTCATGGCCACCGCGTCGTTGAACAGGATCTTGTAGGTGATGTTGGTCCCGGCCGAGAGCGCGAAGCGGATCGCCTGCACGCCCGAATGGTTGTAGGTGCCGTCGCCGAGGTTCTGGAACACATGCTCGCGCGTGGAATACGGCGCCTCGCCGACCCAGTTCGCCCCCTCGCCGCCCATATGGGTGAAACCGGTGGTCTGGCGGTCCATCCACTGCACCATGTAATGGCAGCCGATGCCGGCATAGGCGCGGCTGCCTTCGGGCACCTTGGTCGAGGTGTTGTGCGGACAGCCCGAGCAGTAATGCGGCAGCCGGGCGGCGATGGGCTCGGCGTTGTCGGCGCGGCGCGCCTCGGCCAGCCGCGCCAGGCCAGCCTTGACGGCATCGGTGCCGCAGCCTTCCTCGACGAGGATGGCGCCCAGCTGTTCGGCGATCCAGGTCGGATCGAGCGCGTAGCGGGTGGGGAAGATCTCCTGCCGGCGGCCTTCGGTATGTTCGTCGCCCTTGTGCCAGCCATAGACCCGGCGGCCCTGACGGTCGTCAAAGATGGCTTCCTTGACCTGCACCTCGATCAGCTTGCGCTTTTCCTCGATCACCACGATCAGGTCGAGCCCGTCGGCCCATTCGTGGAACGAGGTCATGTCGAGCGGCCAGGTCTGGCCGACCTTGTAGGTGGTGATGCCCAGGCGCTCGGCCTCGGCGGCATCGACACCCAGTATTTCCAGCGCATGCACCAGGTCGAGCCAGTTCTTGCCCGCCGCCACCAGCCCGATCCGGGCGCCGGGCTTGCCCAGCACCCGCTTGTCCATGCGGTTGGCGCGCGAAAACGCCTCGGCGGCAAAGCGCTTGTAGTCGATCATCCGCGCTTCCTGCGCCACCGGCGTGTCGTTGAGGCGGATGTTGAGCCCGCCCAGCGGCAGCTCGAACTTGGGGGCGGCAAAGCGCATCCGGTCGGGGCGGCCATCGACGACCGAGGTGACCTCGACCGTTTCCTTCATGGTCTTGAGCCCGACCCAGACGCCGGCGAAACGCGACAGCGCAAAGGCGTAGAGGCCGTAGTCGAGAATTTCCTGCACGCCGGCGGGCGAGACGATGGGGATATAGGCATCGACCATCGCCCAGTCGGACTGGTGCAGCACGGTCGAGCTTTCGCCGGTGTGATCGTCGCCCATGGCCATGACCACGCCGCCATGCGGCGAGGTTCCGGCCATGTTGGCGTGGCGCATCACGTCGCCCGAGCGGTCGACGCCGGGGCCCTTGCCATACCAGAGGCCAAAGACCCCGTCATGCTTGCCCTCGCCACGCAACTCGGCCTGCTGGGCGCCCCAGAGCGCGGTGGCGGCGAGGTCTTCGTTGAGGCCGGGCAGGAAGCGCACCTGCGAAGCGGTCAGGACAGCCTTGGCGCGCTCCATCTGCAGGTCCACCCCGCCCAGCGGCGAGCCGCGATAGCCGGTGACCAGCCCGGCAGTGTCCAGACCCGCCGCAGCGTCGCGCGCGCGCTGCATCAGCATCAGCCGCGCCAGCGCCTGGGTGCCGTTGAGCAGGACCGTGGATTTGCCCAGGTCGAAACGGTCATGTAGTGAAATCTCTGGCCGCGTCATCGCAGCACCTCCCAATGCCCGGTTTCGACCTCCTCATTATAGGTCAAACTTTCTGACCTACAAAATCATTAATTGAAGTCACATATATTTGCATGACCCGGTAAGGTCACAGTAAGAAACAGTAGCCGCTAGCGCTCGCAAACGCATGGAATGATCTTGATGGACTGGGACAAGCTCAGAATATTTCATGCGGTGGCCGACGCGGGCAGCCTCACCCATGCCGGCGAGACGCTGCACCTGTCGCAATCGGCGGTCAGCAGGCAGATCCGGGCGCTGGAAGAGTCGCTGAACACCACGTTGTTCCACCGCCATGCGCGCGGACTGATTCTCACCGAGCAGGGTGAGCTGCTGTTTGACGCCACCCGCGCCATGAACAAGCGGCTGGACGCCGCCGCCGCCCGCATCCGCGACAGCGAGGAGGAGGTGTTCGGCGAGCTGCGTGTCACCACCACCACCGGCTTCGGCACCATCTGGCTGGCGCCGCGGCTGGCCAAGCTCTACGCCAAATATCCCGACCTCAAGATCGACCTGATGCTGGAGGAACGGGTGCTTGACCTGCCGATGCGCGAAGCCGACGTGGCCATCCGCATGAAGGAGCCGAGCCAGGCCGACCTGATCCGCAAGCGGCTGATGGGCATCCGCATGCGGCTGTTCGCGACCCGGGAATACCTGCAAACCCGCCGTCCGCTGGAGTCGATCTCGGATATCAGCGGCCACCGTCTGATCTGCCAGAACCCGTCCTCCGCCCAGGTTGCGGCCGGCGCGTCGCTGGTGCAGCACCTGATGGCGCATGAACCGCAGAGCCTGTTGTCGGTGAACAACTATTTCGGGGTGTTGCAGGCCGTGCTCAACCATCTGGGCGTCGGTGTGCTGCCCGATTACGTGGCCGACGAGTTTCCGCACCTCGTCCGTGTCCTGCCCGATCTGGAATCGGGCGAAGTGCCTGTTTTTCTGGCATATCCCGAGGAATTGCGCCAATCCAAGCGGATTGCCGCCTTCCGGGACTTCGTTCAGGAAGAGATCGTGATCTATCGTCGGAGGATGCGCGAGGCGGCTGAGATCTAGGTCGGGTTCACGGGCCGGTCAGGCTGCTATGCATTGGCTGCATAGCGGTTATGCTGCGGGTGCGACATCTTTCAGCTTGATTGGTCTGATAGCGCAACCTATCTCAGGTCTCGAAGGCGGCGATGCCTAGCGCTCGTCCTCTTCATACCTCCCTGTTGGACTTCGCCGGGCCTAGTGCCCGGCGTTTTTTTCGGCACCGGGCCGCACGCCCTTTCACCCTTTCCCTTGACCGGGCTTGCCCCTAAAACACCGCGCAACCGCGATGCCCTGGGGACGATCATGCAAGAACCTGCCATCACTAGCGACCTGATTGCCGCCCACGGCCTCAAGCCCGACGAATACCAGCGCATCCTCGAGATCATCGGCCGCGAGCCGACCTTCACCGAACTGGGCATCTTTTCGGCGATGTGGAACGAGCATTGCTCCTACAAATCCTCCTAGAAGTGGCTGCGCACCCTGCCCACGACCGGCCCGCAGGTCATCTGCGGCCCCGGCGAGAATGCCGGGGTGGTCGATATCGGCGACGGGCAGGCGCTGGTGTTCAAGATGGAGAGCCACAACCACCCCTCCTATATCGAGCCCTATCAGGGCGCGGCCACCGGCGTCGGCGGCATCCTGCGCGACGTGTTCACCATGGGCGCGCGGCCGATCGCGGCGATGAATTCGTTGTCTTTCGGCATGCCCGACCATCCGCGCACGCGGGCGCTGGTGGCGGGCGTGGTGGCGGGCGTGGGCGGCTACGGCAACTGCTTTGGCGTGCCGACCGTGGGTGGCGAGGTGCGGTTCGATCCGTCCTATAACGGCAACTGCCTGGTCAACGCCTTTGCCGCCGGGCTCGCGGATGCCGACAAGATCTTCTACTCGGCCGCCTCGGGCGTCGGCATGCCGGTGGTCTATCTGGGCGCCAAGACCGGGCGCGACGGGGTTGGCGGCGCCACCATGGCCTCGGCCGAATTCGACGACACCATCGAGGAAAAGCGCCCCACGGTGCAGGTCGGTGACCCCTTCACCGAGAAGTGCCTGATGGAGGCCTGCATGGAGCTGATGCGCACCGGCGCGGTCATTTCCATCCAGGACATGGGCGCGGCGGGGCTGACCTGCTCGGCGGTCGAGATGGGAGACAAGGGCGGGCTCGGCATCCGGCTGCAACTCGATGACGTGCCGCAGCGCGAAGCCGGCATGACCGCCTACGAGATGATGCTCTCGGAAAGCCAGGAGCGGATGCTGATGGTCTTGCGCCCCGAAAAGGAGGCGGCGGCCCGCGCGGTGTTCGAGAAATGGGACCTGGATTTCGCCATTGTCGGCGAGACCATCCCCGAGGACCGCTTCCTGATCCTGCATGGCAACGAGGTGAAGGCCGATCTGCCGCTGGCCACGCTTGCCGGCTCGGCCCCGGAATATGACCGGCCCTGGGTGCCGACCCCGGCCGCCGCGCCGCTGGGCGATGTGCCCCATATCGACCCGATCGCCGGGCTGCGGGCGCTGATCGGCTCGCCCAACTACGCCGCCAAGAACTGGGTGTGGGAGCAGTATGACACCCAGGTCGGCGGCGATACCTTGCGCAGGCCGGGCCATGGCTCGGGCGTGGTACGGGTGCACGGCACCGGCAAGGCGCTGGCCTTCACCTCGGACGTGACCCCGCGCTACGTGCGTGCCAACCCGGTCGAGGGCGGCAAGCAGGCGGTGGCCGAGGCCTGGCGCAACCTGGTGGCCGTGGGCGCGCGGCCCATTGCGGCGACCGACAACCTCAATTTCGGCAACCCCGAAAAGCCAGAGATCATGGGCCAGTTCGTCGGCGCCATCGAAGGTATCGGCGCGGCCTGCCGGGCGCTCGACTTCCCGATCGTGTCGGGCAACGTGTCGCTCTACAACGAGACCGACGGCACGGGCATCCTGCCCACGCCGACCATCGGCGGCGTCGGACTGATCGCCGCGCCCGATCTGGCGATTGCCGGCACCGCCCGGCCGGGCTGGATCGCGCTGGTGCTGGGCGAGACCCGTGGCCATCTGGGGCAATCGGCGCTGCTGGCTGAGGCCTTTGGCCGCGCCGAGGGCGATGCGCCCCCGGTCGATCTGGACGCGGAGCGGCGCGCGGGCGAATTCATCCTGGCCAATCACGCGCTGATCGGCGCCTGCACCGACCTGTCGGATGGCGGGCTGGCGCTGGCCGCCTTCGAGATGGCCGAGGCGGCGGGCACCGGGGTTGCGCTGGTCGCGGGCGATACCGCCACGCTTTTCGGCGAGGATCAGGCGCGCTACCTGATCGCCTGCCCGCTGGCGGATGCCAAGGCGCTGACGGCGGCGGCGGCAGAGGCCGGGCTGCACCTGACCGAGGTCGGGGCCTTCGGCGGCGATGCGGTCAGGATGGGCGGGGCATCGGCCAGCCTCGCCGAATTGTCGGCGCTCTATCGTTCGGCCTTCGCGGCGGCGGTCGCCTAGCCCGGCTGCCGCGCGGCCCAGTCGCGCATGACTTGCGGCAGCCAGTGGCTGAATTTCGGCGCCAGCGCCTCGTAGCGGGCCACGAAATCGGCATGAGCGCCGTAAAGGTCGGCCAGCCCGGCATAGGCTTGCGGCGGGCAGTCCCTGCCCCACATCGCCGCGACCCAGTCCCGGTGCCGCGCAAGCGCGGCCGCGGGATCATGGCCGGCGGTGAAGGCGGCAACCAGATCGGCCTCGATGGTCTTCAGCTCGGCCATGCGCGCGGCCATGCCATCGGGCGCGGTGGCCAGATGGGCGCGCGAGGCGGCGATGGCCTCGGCCATTTCGGGGCCGTAGGTGGCAATCAGCCAGTCCTCATAAGCCTGTTGTCTTGCGGGGTCGAAGGGGGCGTAAAGGTCCTGATCGGTCACGATCCTGTCTCCGGATAGTTGCTCCAGTATTCGGTCGAGCGTTGCCAGGCTGGCCGAGACCTGCCGGGCCCGGTCTACCAGCGTCTGGCGGTGCCGCCGCAGCCGCGCCGCCCGGTCAGGGCCGCCGGCCAGCGCCTCGGCAATCGCCGCCAGCGGCAGCCCGGCCTGACGGTAGACCAGGATCTCCTGCAACCGCTCCAGTTCGGCGCGGCGATAGACGCGGTAGCCGTTGGCCGCGACATGCGCGGGCGGCAGCAGCCCCACGGCATGGTAATGATGCAGGGTGCGGACCGTCAGGCCCGACAGACGGGCCAGGTCGCCGACGCTGTATTCGGTGATTCGGGTGCTCATGGCCCTTTATGCGGCCTGCCGCCGCGTGAGGGTCAAGCCCCCGGCCCTTGCAGCCCCGGCGCGAGAGTTCTACATCTGGCCCGACACAGGAGAACAGCCATGGCCATTCAGCCCGAGGAAATCGAAGACCTGATCCGCGCGGCCTTCCCCAAGGCCAGGATCGCGATCACCGATCTGGCGGGCGACGGCAACCACTACGCCGCCGAGGTGATCGACGAAAGCTTTCGCGGCCAGAACCGTGTTCAGCAGCAACGCGCCGTCTATGCGGCCCTCAAGGGCAAGATGGACGGCGCACAAGGTGAATTGCACGCGCTGGCGCTGACAACCAAGGCGCCGGACTAGAGAGGAAAGTCAGATGACTGCAAAAGACCAGATCAAGGACACAGTGACCAAGAACGACGTGGTCCTGTTCATGAAGGGCACCAAGAGCATGCCGCAATGCGGGTTTTCGTCCCGCGTCGCCGGGGTGCTGAACTATATCGGCGTCGACTTCGCCGATGTGAACGTGCTGGCCGACGAGGGCATCCGCCAGGGGATCAAGGACTATTCCGACTGGCCGACCATCCCGCAGCTCTACGTCAAGGGCGAGTTTGTCGGCGGCTGCGACATCATCACCGAGATGACGCTGTCGGGCGAGCTGGACGCGCTGTTTGACGCCAAGGGCGTCAGCTACAACAAGGACGCCGCCAAGAAGATCCGCGAAGCCAACGGCTGAGCGATCCGTCACAATGCCAAAGGGCCGGCGCAGCAACCTGCGGCGGCCCTTTTGGTTTGGCGCGACTGCCGCCTCAGTGCCCGACGCGATCCTCGATCTCGTCGGCCAGCGCCTCGGCGCGGGCGGCCAGTTCGGCCAGGCTCTCGGTGACGGCCAGCGGCACCACCGGCACCTCGACCCGCTGCGGCTCGGGCGCCTTGGCCGATTGCAGGCGATCGATCTGGCTCTGGGCCTCGCGCAGGCGGTCTTCCAGCCCGGCGGTCTTGTCGGCCAGCAGTAGCCCCGCCATCAGCAACATCCGGCTTTCCGGCATCCGTCCGATCTGGTTGGACAGCGACTGCGCCTCGATATCCAGCATGGCGGCGGCGGAGCGCAGGTAGTGCTCCTCGCCGTCCTGGCAGGCCACCTCAAAGCTGCGGCCGCCGATCTTGATCTCGACCTGGGGCATCATTCGGACTCCGCGATGAGGGGCTGCAACTCGCCGACGATGGCGTCGATCTCGGCGCGGTCGGTGGCGCGCACGGCGCGCAGCGCATCCAGCTCGGCCTTGAGCGCGGAATTGACCAGCTCGGGCGAGACCTGTTCATCGGCCACCGCCTCGCGCAGGCGGGCATTGACCTCGCGCAGGTCGGCGCTGGTCTGGCGCAGGCGCTGCAATTCGCCGTCGAGCGTGGCGAAGCGGCCGTTCTGGGCCAGCACCTGCCCCTCCAGTTCCGCCAGCCGCCCGTCCTGCCGCAGCTTGAGCGCCTTGACCCGCTCCTCAAGCTGGGCGTTGGCGATGCGTTCATCCTCCAGCTCGGCCTGCAGATCGGCCAGCCGCGCGGCATCGGCCGCAGGCGCCGCGGCCGGCGCCGCCGAAGCGGACCGCGCAGCGGCCGCGCGGGCCTCGAGCGCCTCGACGCCGCGGCGAATGCGGTCCAGCGCGGCGGTGATCCGCTGCTCCAGATCTGTGATCTCCGTCATCTGCCCCATCCTTTGCTGCCCCGGCCGCGTCACCCTGCCACCGGGCGCCTGCTGCCCTGACGGTGCGCAATCGGGAGGCCAAGGCGCCGGCCGCCCCGAATCGCGCCCCTTTGGCCGAAGCCTAAGCGATCACACCCGGCGCGGCAAATGCGGACCTGCCTTTGCGGCCAGAGGCTTAGACGCCGCGCTTGAACTTGGTCAAACCCCTGCTATGACCGCCCTGAGCCAGTTTGTGACCCATATGAGGACCAGCCCCTTGGATATTGCCGCTCTCCGCTCCGCCAATCC
>CAUJIU010000114.1 GCA_963205075.1 Pseudomonadota bacterium
GGGGCTTTGGCGGCGACGATAGCAAAGCCGGACCCACCGCGCCAGACCGCAGACGTTGGCGTCAGCCGAAGGTGTCGTGCTGGGGAAGGCGGTCGCAGATCTCTTCCCAATCCGCCTTGGAGCCGGCAAAGATATGCTCGGTCGGGGTCTTGGCCGGGGTCTGGTCGAGGGTGCCGAAGGTCACGTGGACCCATTGCCCCTCGCGCACCACCGACCACAGGAAGGAGCCGCAGGTCTTGCAGCGGAAATCGGCCGCGTCGTCGGGATCGCCATAGGTCCAGAGATTGTCCGCGCCCTTGGTCACCGTCAGCTGGTCGCGCTTGATGCCGCCGAAGGGCTTGCAGGCGGCCCCGGTCGCGCGGCGGCATTGCGAGCAATGGCAGTTGAGCGCATAGACAAAGGCATCCTGCACCGCGTAGCGGACCGCGCCGCACAGGCAGCCGCCATGCAGAAGGCCACTCATGCCAGCCCCTTGCAGAAGCCGACGATCCGCGCGCAGGCCCCGGTCAGCAGCGCGTCCGAGGTGGCGTAGCTGACGCGGAAGTTGGGCGAGAGGCCGAAGGCCGCGCCAAACACCACCGCCACGCCGGTTTCCTCCAGCAGCGCGGTGGCAAAGGCCTCGTCATCGGCAATCACCGCGCCGCCGCGCGAGGTCTTGCCGATGCAGCCGGAAATGTCGGGGTAGACGTAGAAGGCTCCCTCGGGCACCGGGCAGGTGACACCGGGCGCGGTGTTGAGCATCGAGACCACCAGATCGCGGCGGCGCTGGAACAGCGCCTTGTTGGTCTCGATGAAGTCCTGCGGCCCGTTCAGCGCCTCAAGCGCGGCATATTGACTGACCGAACAGGGGTTGGAGGTCGATTGCGATTGCACCTTGGCCATGGCCTTGATCAGCGCCACGGGGCCGGCGGCATAGCCGATGCGCCAGCCGGTCATCGCATAGGCCTTGCTGACACCGTTGACGGTCAGCGTGCGGTCATGGAGTTGCGGCTCGACCTGCGCGGGGGTGCAGAAGCGGAAGTCGTCGAAAACCAGATGTTCATACATGTCATCGGTCATCACCCAGACATGGGGATGGCGCAGCAGCACATCGGTCAGCGCCTTCAACTCGTCCCGGCTGTAACCCGCGCCGGTCGGGTTGGAGGGCGAGTTGAACAGGAACCACTTGGTGCGCGGGGTGATCGCGGCGTCGAGCTGTTCGGGCGTGATCTTGAAGCGGGTCGCCAGCCCCGCGGCAACCACCACAGGCGTGCCGCCGGCCAGAAGCACCATGTCGGGGTAGCTGACCCAGTAGGGGGCGGGGATGATGACCTCGTCGCCCGGATCGAGCGTCGCCATGAAGGCATTGTAGAGCACCTGCTTGCCGCCGGTGCCGACGCTGACCTGCGCCGGGGTGTAGCTCAGCCCGTTTTCACGCGCGAACTTGGCGCAGATCGCCTGTTTCAGCTCGGGGATGCCGTCGACGGCGGTGTACTTGGTGCGTCCGGCATTGATCGCGGCGATGGCCGCGTCCTTGATGTTCTGCGGCGTGTCGAAATCCGGCTCGCCGGCGCCAAGCCCGATCACGTCGCGCCCCGCAGCCTTCAATTCGGCGGCCTTGGTGGTGACGGCGATGGTCGGCGAGGGTTTGACGCGGTCGAGCGTGGCGGAGAGAAATGACATTGATCGGGCCCCGGACTGGCATTTCAGGTGGTGCTGTGTCATAGGGCGGGGCGCAAACCCGTTCAAGCGGCAACACCCGAAATCACAAGGCAAGGAGTGCTCGATGACGGAAGAAACCAAATCCCCCGGCTGGTTCAGCGACGAAGTGGCAACCTTTGGCGACCGGCTGGCCGCCGCGCGCGAAGGCGCCGCACTGAGCCAGAAGGACCTGGCGCAGCACCTGGGCGTCACCGCCGCCACCTTGCGCAAATGGGAGGCCGACCGCGCCGAGCCGCGCGGCAACCGGGTGCAGATGCTGGCCGGCATGCTGGGCGTGTCGCTGGTCTGGCTGCTGACCGGCGAGGGCGAGGGAGTGTCTGCGCCCCCGGGTTCCGCGCCGAATTCGGCCGATGTCGCGGACGCGCTGGCGGAAATCCGCGAGTTGCGCATCCAGATGCAGCGCTCTGCCTCGCGTCTGGGAAAGCTTGAAATCCGCCTGCGCGCCGGGCTGCAAGGGGCCGCATGACCGCACCCGCGACCGACATCACCCGCAAGCGGCTGGCCATGCGCTCGATGCGGCGCGGGATCCGGGAGATGGACATCATCCTGAGCGCCTTCGCGCAAGCCGCGCTGGCGACGATGGATGCAGCCGAACTTGGCCTTTACGAGGCCATGCTGGAAGAAAGCGACCATGACATCTACCAGTGGCTGACCGGGCAGGCGGCCACGCCGGAGCCCTATCTGGCGCTGGTGACGCGCATTGCCGCCAGCCGCGCCGGAGGCGCCGCCTGAACCCATGCCACTTTTCTGCGTGGTTTAACCGAATGTTCGGTGTTTGTGTCCCATGTTGCCCCCGACGCGGCAACGGAGATGACAATGAGCGTTCTGACCCCACTGGAAACCGGGCACAGGTCGGCCCGCGACACTGGCTTCATGAACAGCTATCTTGAGGCGCTCAACTCGGTCGAACGTCTGCACCGGCTGCTGCTTGACGTGATCAAGGACGAGTTCGAGCGGCTGGGCATACTCGAACTCAACCCGGTTCAGGCGCTGCTGCTGTTCAATGTCGATGACAACGAGGTGACGGCCGGCGAGTTGAAGACCCGCGGCTACTACCAGGGCAGCAATGTCAGCTACAACCTCAAGAAGCTGGTGGAGCTTGGCTACATGCACCACCAGCGGTCCGAGATCGACCGCCGCTCGGTCCGGGTGCGCCTGACCGAAAAGGGCCGCCGCATCCGCGACGTGGTGGCGCGGCTGTTTGCCACCCATGCCCAGGGGCTGGAAACGCGCGGCGTGCTGGACCTGAGCGGGATCGAGGAGATCTCAGCGGCGCTGCGGCGCGTCGAGCGCTACTGGATCGACCAGATCCGCTACATCTACTGACCGCGGGCGCCCGTCCGGTCCGGTGCCGATGGCCAGCGCGTTGAGTTCGCGGATCAGCTTGCGGGTCATGGCGGCGGCATACTGGTCGAAGCTGGAGGCGGTTTCGACAAAGGCATCCTCGCCCCGGATCACATAGGCCTCATAGTAGGACCGCAGCGGCAGGGTGGCGTCTGGCCCGCCGGCCGCGCCGGGCTCTGCCGCGCCGCCGGGCGGGCTGATCGGCAGCTGGATGGTCGGTGCGGCGGCAGCGCCCGGCTCCGGGCCGGCCCCGTCACCGTCGCCGATGACCAGGCCATTGACCACCGCGCCCGCCGGCAGGCTGGCGCGGCCCAGATCCTGCGGCCTTGGCCCGGCATTGGACTGGCCATCGCCCGACAGGTCGAGCGTGCGGCGCCAGCACTCGCCCTGATTGTCCAGTTGCGCCAGCCCGAAGGCCAGCGCGGTTCCCAGCGCGGTGGTCGGCGGCGCGGGCGACCGGGCGGTGTCGAGCAGGCGCTGACCGATGCCGGCCAGATCCTCGGCGGTGCCGATCTCGGTCCAGGGCACCAGCACCCGCTGGAAGTCCGGCCCGCTCCATTCATAGACCATCAGCCGCACCGGAGCGGCGGCCGGCTGCACCAGCAGCGCGGCCACATCGGGCGCGTTCAGCGCCAGCGCCAGACCGTCCAACTGCTGGCGGTATTCGGCCCCGTCGACCGACCCCGACACGTCGAGCCCCAGCGCCAGCGCCTGCCGGCACGCCGCCTGCGCCGACAGGGGGGCAAGCAGTGCCAGCGCCAGCGCGCCGAGCCTCATCCGCGGGACCCGCTCGCCCGGATCGAGCCGATCACCCGGTCCTGCAACTCGCGCAGCAGCTTGATACGGAAGGCGCGCTGGAAATCGTCGAAACCGGAGGCGATCTCGACAAAGGCGCCGGGCCCGTGGCGCAGGTGGTCGGTGTAGAAGTTCAGCAATTCCGGGCTGTCGCCATAGTCGCCGCCGTCGATCAGCAGGCCGTTCACCGTCACCGCCTGAAACGGGTAGCTGTCATAGATCTGCGCCGGCGTGAGGTATTCGTTGTTCACCCCGTCGCCCGACACGTCGATGGTGTGGCGCGCGCAGTCGGGCCGCTGGCCGAGCAGGTCCGAGGCATGGGCCAGCGCCTGCCCCATGGCGGTGGGCTGATCGGCCTTGCTGCGCACCGAATTGCCGATGATCGCCGCAGCCTCGTCCAGATCGGCCACCGACTCGATGCGCCGCCATGACAGGATGTCGGCCTGGCTGTAGCGCCCGCTCCATTCGAAGACCGCCAGCTCGACCGGCTCGCCTTCCGTCAGAAACGCCTTGCGGATCTCGGGGTCGCGCAGGACGGCGGCCAGCCCGCCACGTTGCAGCGCATCCTCGCCGGCATCGACAGACGAGGAAATGTCCATCGCCAGCACCAGCGCCAGCCGGCAGGCCGGGGCCGGCGCCGCCGGCAGGCAAAAAAGGGCCGCGGCTACCAGTGCCCGGTATTTTGCATCGATAGCCATGGTTCGGCTGGCGCCAGCGCCTCGCCCTCCTGCAGCAGTTCGATCGAGATGTTGTCGGGCGAGCGCACGAAGGCCATGTGGCCGTCACGCGGCGGGCGGTTGATGGTCACGCCGTTATCCATAAGATGCTGGCACAGCTTGTAAATATCGGGGACCGAATAGGCGAGATGGCCAAAATGCCGGCTGTCGGAGGGCAGGCCCTCATCGCCGTCCCAGTTGTAGGTCAGCTCGACATGCGCGTCCTCCTGGCCCGGCGGGGTCATGAATACCAGCGTGAACCGCCCGCCTTCACTGTCATAGCGCCGGGTCTCGGTGAGGCCGAGCAGCTCGAAGAACGCCTTGGATTTCTCGAGGTCGAGCACCCGGACCATGGTGTGAAGATATCGGATCGGCATGTTGGTTCCTGCGTGGCTGTGTCGGTTGATCCGGCCACCCTAGCAGCGGGGGCGCGAAAGACCAGCGTCAGAAGCTCGATTGCAGGCGCAGCGACAGCCCGACGGTCTGGGTGTCGTATGGTCCGACGGTGGAAAAGTTGCGATCCGCCATCAGGTCGATCACCGGGTTGAAGCCCATCCATTCGACCTGGGTGATCCGGGCCGAGACATTGGCCCGCACCCGCCGGTCCTGCCGGGGGTCGGGGCCGAAAAGCCCGTGGTCGTAATCGGTGGCGCCAAGGCTCAGCCCAAATCCGAGGGCCGCGCCCAGGACCGGCTCTGCGCGCGCATAGTCGAAGGCCAGTGTCGCCGATTGCCGCGCGATGGCCGCCGAGGCGCTGTCCACATCGCTCAGCGTCAGCCCCAGCGACACCTGGTCGTCACCGATACTGCCGCGCCAGCTGGCCGAAAGGCTGATGGTATCGGCGCTGCGCAGCGCGGCATCGAGCCGGTCGTCATGCTGGGCGGCCAGCCCCAGCCGCATCCGGCCTCCCGTGCCCAGCGGAAAGGAATAGCCCAGGCTGGCGCGCGCGGTGTTGGCGATGTCGGCCCCGCCCGAGCGGATATGACCCAGCGACAGGCCGGCGTCGATCTCGTGCCGCCCCGGCCCCAGCTCCCATTCGCCGGTCCAGCCTGTTTCGGCGGATTGCTGCGCCAGGTCGGCGGCATCGAGCGCTGGCGCGATGCTGGCGGCCTCGGGGCCGAGGATGACCCTTGTGTCATCAAATTGCAGGCCGAGCGTATGGCGCGCGGTCGGCGTTTCCTTCAGCCGGTAGCCAAGGCGGGCGCCGAAACTCAGCTCGATGCCGCTGATCGGCTGGGCGGTGGGGTCGGTGAAGGTGATGCCGCCAAGGGTCAGAAACGGCGTGGTCGGCCCGCCATTGACGTTGGATGACGGCGTGGCGCCCGCCGACAGCGTGATGCTCAGCGGCGTGCGGGCGCGCACATAGGCATAGTCGCGGATGGCCTGCGCCCGGGTCGCCGCGTTGGGGGCCAGATCGATGGCGCGGCGCAGCCAGACCTGCGCCATCAGGCGCTTGTTGTCCGAGGCCAGCACCTGCGCCACGGCAAGCGCGGCATAGTGCCGCTCGACCCCGGTATCCGCCAATGCCCAGGCCGCGCGGGCCGCCGACAGCGCGGCGCGGTAGTCGCCCAGCGACCGCAGGGCGCGGGCACGCGCGATCAGGGCGACCACGTCGGTGGGATCACGCTCCAGCAGCGCATTGGCCAGCGCCAGCGCGGCAAGCGGCTGGTCATGCTGGGTCATGCCGATCGCCAACTGGCGCGCGGTGGGGATATCGACAGTCTGGGACATCGCCGGCGCGGCGGCGGCCGCCCAGAGCATGGCGGCCCCGATCAACCGGCGCGCGGCCCCCATCGCCGAGTCGAACACGATGAAGACGCCGACCTCGCGGGCAGGAATGTCATCCGGCGTGCCGGGCAGCTTGCCTTCGATCACGATGATCCCGGCGATCTCCTGACCGTCCGGCCCGGTGAACAGGCTGACCCACTGGCCGTCAGACAGCGGCTCGTAATTGCCGTCTACCAGCACGTAGCCGGTCGCGGTCGAGGCCAGCGTGACGTTGTTGTCAAAGTCGATCCCGGCGGTGGACAGCGAGATGAACTCGTCCAGATCGCCCAGATAGGTGCCGTCATTGGCATAGAGCTTGCGGTTGGAGATCATGCCCTCGACCGCGCCGGTCACGTCGAAATCGGTGATGTCGACGTTGAGCGTCGCGTCGCCGGTGGTGAGGTTCACATCGGCGCTGCCCGACCCCTGATCGAGCACGCGCACCCCGGCATATGAGCCGGTATATTCATAGGTGCCGTTATTGGGCAGGTTGACATTGGCGCCCCCCAGCCGCTGCGCCATCGCGCCGCCAAAACCAAAGCCCGCATAGTCGCCGGTCCCGACCGCCCCGACCTGCGCATAGGTGGACCGGCGGAACACCGCGAAATAGCGGCGCGGCGCGGTTTCCGGATCATAGGCGTTTTCGTAGGAATCGAAGCCGCCGGGCAGGGCCGACGCGTGATCGTAGGTGCCGTCAGGGCCATCGAAGGGCAGGTTGTTGACCGAGAGCGTGTCGTCGCCTTCGTTGTAGTCGAGGTTGTTCATCGTCAGGTCGCTGTCGAACTGCGAGGCGTAGATTGCGGTCGTGTCCGGGTCGGGGTCGCCCTCGACCGGGAAGAACGGGTTGCCACCGCCGCAGCCCGAGACCAACGCCAGGGCGGAAACCATCATGAATACACGCATACCGGTATGCCTCTGCTCTGTGCCTGTCCTTGTTATTGCAAAGAGAATCGGTCGGGTGGGCTTGAAAGTCAATTCAGACCTTCAGCTTTGCGCCCCGGCGCGATGTTTTTGCCCGATCCGGGAAAATCGCCGGTCGCGCTACTGCATATAGAGGTTCCTAGCCCGGCTCCCCCCCGATATAGTTTTCCTCGACTCACATGCCGCGCATAGGAAGGACCGCCCGATGCCCATAACCCCGGAACAGGAGGCCGAGATTGCCACGCTTCGTGCCGAGGCGCGGCCAACCCTGCGGGCGGTTTCCGAAGGGATGGAGGCGCATCTGTACCGCATCAACCCGGTGCTGGACCACGGTTTCGTGCGGGTGATCGACTACATGGGCGATGACGCGGCCATCTGCCAGGCGGCGCGGGTGTCCTATGGCAAGGGCACCAAATCGGTCCAGAATGACGAGGGGCTGATCCGCTACCTGATGCGGCACTGGCACTCGACGCCGTTCGAGATGTGCGAGGTCAAGCTGCACGTCAAGCTGCCGGTCTTCGTGGCGCGGCAGTGGATCCGGCACCGCACCGCCAACGTCAACGAATACTCGGCCCGCTACTCGATCCTCGACCGCGAGTTCTATATTCCCGAGCCCTCGCAGCTGGCGGCGCAATCGGTGGTCAACAACCAGGGCCGGGGCGAGGCCTTGTCAGGCGAGGAGGCGGCAAGGGTGCTGGAGATCCTCAAGGGCGATGCGGCGCGCTGCTACGACCATTACGAGGCGATGATCAGCCAGGACGGGCAGGCCGGTCTGGCGCGCGAACTGGCGCGCATGAACCTGCCCGCCAACATCTATACCCAATGGTACTGGAAGGTGGACCTGCACAACCTGTTCCACTTCCTGCGCCTGCGCGCCGATGCCCATGCGCAATACGAGATCCGGGTCTATGCCGAGGAGATCTGCAAGCTGGTG
>CAUJIU010000115.1 GCA_963205075.1 Pseudomonadota bacterium
TGCCGCAGAACCGTGCGGTGTGCTTCGGGCCGGGCATCTCCTATGGACTCTACGAAGTGACCGGCACCCCGGAAGGCGGCACCGCCGCTGCCGGCACGCGCCTCATGGTGGCCGATGCCTTGGCCGAGCAGACCTTCACCCAGGCAAAACTCGATGCCACGATGGTGCGCCGGCTGAGCGACGTGTCTGCCGAAGAACTGGCGTCGCTGGTGCTGGCCCACCCCTTGCGGGGCGTAGACGGCGCCAATGGCGAATGGGATTTCGACGTGCCGATGCTGCCCGGCGACCATGTCACCGAAGATGCGGGCACCGGCTTTGTCCATACCGCGCCCAGCCATGGTGATGACGATTACCAGATCGGGGTCAAATACGGCCTGCCGATGACCTACAACGTGCTGGCCGATGGTTCCTATCGGGCCGATCTGCCGCTCTTTGGCGGCCAGCACATCATCCTGCCCGATGGCAAGGAAGGCCCCGCCAATGTCAGCGTCATCAAGCAGCTGGCCTATGCGGGCGCGCTGTTTGCCAAGGGCAAGCTCAAGCATTCCTACCCGCATTCCTGGCGCTCCAAGGCGCCGGTGATCTATCGCAACACCCCGCAATGGTTCGCCGCCATCGACAAGGATGTGGGCGACGGGCAGGACGACTTTGGCACCACGATCCGCACCCGCGCGCTCAACTCCATCGACAAGCTGGTCGAGTGGACCCCGCAGACCGGGCGCAACCGCCTGCACTCGATGATCGAGGCCCGGCCCGACTGGGTGCTGTCGCGCCAGCGCAAGTGGGGCGTGCCGCTGACCTGTTTTGTGAAAGCCGGAGCGCAGCCTACCGACCCGGATTTCCTCTTGAGATCGGAAAAGGTCAATCAGCGGATTGTCGAAGCCTTCGAGGCCGAAGGCGCGGATGCCTGGTATGCCCCCGGCGCCAGGGAGCGTTTCCTGGGCGGCATCGTCGATCCGGCGGCCTATGAGCAGGTGACCGACATCCTCGACGTGTGGTTCGATTCCGGCTCGACCCATGCCTTCGTGCTGCGCGACCGCGAGGACGGATCCGCCGACGGTCTGGCCGATCTCTACCTCGAAGGCACCGACCAGCATCGCGGCTGGTTCCATTCCTCGATGCTGCAAGCCTGCGGCACCATCGGACGCGCGCCCTACCGGGCGGTGCTGACCCATGGCTTCACGCTCGACGAGAAGGGCATGAAGATGTCCAAGTCGCTGGGCAACACGGTGGCGCCCGCGAAAGTCATCCAGGAATACGGGGCCGATATCCTGCGGCTCTGGGTGGCGCAGTCGGACTACACGGTCGACCTGCGCATCGGGCCGGAGATCCTCAAGGGCACCGCTGACGGCTACCGCCGCCTGCGCAACACCCTGCGCTTCATGCTGGGCGCGCTGTCGGACTTCTCTGAGGCCGACCGCATGGACCCGGCCGAGATGCCGGAACTGGAGCGCTGGGTCCTGCACCGGCTGGCCGAACTGGACCAGACCGTGCGGTCGGGCTATGCGCGCTATGACTTCCAGGGCGTGTTTCAGGCGATCTTTACCTTTGCCACGGTCGATCTGTCGGCCTTCTACTTCGACATCCGCAAGGACACGCTCTATTGCGATGGCGATACCGCGCGCCGCCGCGCCACCCGCACCGTGCTGGACCTGCTGTTTCACCGGCTGACCACCTGGCTGGCGCCGGTGCTGGTCTTCACCATGGAGGAGGTCTGGCTGGAGCGATATCCGGGCGAGGCCGCTTCGGTGCATCTGGTGGATTTCCCGGACACGCCCGCCGCTTGGCTCGATCCGGCGCTGGCCGCCAAATGGGCCACCGTGCGCCGGGTGCGCCGGGTGGTGACCGGGGCGCTGGAAGTGCAGCGGACCGACAAGGTCATCGGCGCCAGCCTCGAAGCCGCGCCGGTGGTGCATGTCGATGCCGCCACGGCGGCAATCCTGCGCACGTTGCCTTTTGACGATCTGTGCATCACCTCGGGCATCTACGTGACCAGCGACCCCAGCCCCGCCGAAGCGTTCCGCCTGCCGGAGGTCGAGGGCGTGGGCGTGGTGTTCGAACTGGCCGAGGGCGAGAAATGCCAGCGCTGCTGGAAGATCCTGCCCGATGTCGGCAGCCACGGCCATGCGGGCGTCTGCGCCCGCTGCGACGCCGCGCTGGGCTGATGGCGCGCGCCCTTCTCGACAGTCCGGTCGGTCTGCTGGCGGTGACGGTCGAGGAGGGCGCGGTCAGCGCGCTGTGCTGGTGCCGCGAGGGCGAGGGGGTCGCGCAGGGCGGTGATCCGGTCCTGACCGAGGCTTTGCGTCAGCTTGACGCCTTTTTCGCCGGCACGCTGCGGCAGTTCGACCTGCCGCTGCGCCCGGCGGCAAGCGCGTTTCAGCAACGGTTCCATGACGCACTCTGCGCGATTCCGTTCGGCCAGATCCGCCACTATGGCGACCTGGCCAGGGAACTTGGCGTTTCGGCGCAGGCCATCGGCCAGGCCTGCGGGGCCAACCCGGTCCCGATCATCATCCCCTGTCACCGGGTGCTGGCGGCCTGCGGGCTGGGCGGCTATTCGGGCGGCGGCGGCATCGAGTCCAAGGTGACGCTGTTGCGGTTGGAGGGGGCGGCATCGCTCTTGATCTGACCGCACGACCGGGTTAGCGCAGGGCAACCCGACACCTGAGGCAGCAATGAGCATCGGCATATTTCTCGCGGTCATGGCGGCGGCGCTGCTGCACGCGGTCTGGAACGCCCTGATCAAGCAAGGCGCGTCCAAGTTGACCGGCATGGCGATCATGACTCTGGTGCAGGGCGGCTTCGGGCTGGCCATCGCGCTGTCGCGGCCCATTCCGGGCAACGAGGTCTGGCCCTGGCTGATCGCCTCGGGGGTGTTCCATTCGCTCTACAAGCTGTTTCTGGCCTATGCCTACGACCAGGGCGACCTGAGCCGCGTCTACCCCATCGCCCGCGGCGCGGCGCCGATGATCGTGCTGGCGGTCTCGGCCTTCGTGCTCAGCGACGCCATCGAGAACGTCGAATACCTGGGCATCGTCGTTCTCGGCCTGGGCATCCTGACCATGGCTGACGGGGCCTTCCGCTCGGGCGAAAGCCGCAAGCTGGTGCCGCTGGCGCTGGGCTCGGCCATGGCGACGGCGGGCTACACCATGGTCGACGGCATGGGCGCGCGGGTTTCGGGCGACTCGGTGGCCTATGTGGGCTGGCTGTTTGCGCTGGATGCGGCGTTCTTCACGCCGCTGGTATTCCTGATCCGGGGCCGCCGCGCGCTGGCCGCTTCGGGCCGCAGCTGGCTGGCCGGGTCTGCGGCGGCGGCGGCCTCTTACGGGGCCTATGCCATTGCCGTCTGGGCCATGACCGAAGCGCCGATCGCGCTGGTCGCGGCGCTGCGCGAAACCTCGATCCTGTTTGCGGTGCTGATCGGCTGGGTGCTGTTCGGCGACAAGATGGGCCGCGCCAAGGGGGTGGCGGCGCTGATGATCGTGTCGGGCGTGGTGCTGACCCGGCTCTGACCCGGCTCTGACCCGGCTCTGAGGCGTCAGCCGTCGGTGCCGTAGAGCGCCTGTTGCAGCGCGCCTGCGCCCAAGAGGTAGACCGACGTCACGATCAGACCCCCATGCGCGTAGCTTTGCGGGTGAAAGCCGACCCAGGCCGCCCAACCGGCAAAGAAGGTCCAGCCCAGCGCCATCGGCAGGGTCAGCATCCGCCAGCGCCTGGTGCGCACCGGATGGACGAACTTGACCGGCACGAACATGGCCACCGCCAGCGCCGCGACGATGGCGAGCGAGGCCCAATAGTCTGGCTTGAGCGCGAACAGCACCAGCACCACCATGTTCCAGCAGCCCGGAAATCCCGAAAACGACTTGTCCTTGGTCTTCATCCGGGTGTCGGCGAAATACATCGCGCTGGCGAATGTGATGATCATGATCGCGATCCAGCCTGACCAGCCGGGCAACAGGTCGGGATGCTTGAACAAGGCGTAGGCCGGCACGAAGACATAGGTCAGGTAATCGATGATCAGGTCGAGCAGCACCCCGTCGAATATGGGCGCGTTCTGCGGCGTGTCGTAGCGGCGGGCCAGCGGGCCGTCGATGCCATCGACGAAGAAGGCCACGACCAGCCAGAGAAACATCAGGCTCCACTTGCCGTCGACGGCGGCCAGCATCGAGAGCATGGCGAAGATGGCGCCGGTGGCGGTGAGCAGGTGAACCAGCAGGGCTTTTTGTTGAATGGTCATCTTGGCAGTCATGACCGAACCGGCCCTGTCAGGCAACCGACTTTGACGCAAGACGGGTTCATGCGCGCGGGTGGGCCGCGTCATAGACCTCCATCATCCGGCGGGCATCGACGGAGGTATAGGTCTGGGTGGTCGAGAGCGACGCGTGGCCAAGCAGTTCCTGTATGGCGCGCAGGTCGCCCCCCGCGGTCAGCAGATGCGTGGCAAAGGAATGGCGCAGCGCGTGCGGGGTCGCGGTGGCGGGCAGGCCCAGTTGCATCCGGGTCTGCTCCATCACCTTCTGGATCGCCCGGGCATTCAGCGCCCCGCCGCGCTGGCCGCGAAACAGCGGCGCTCCGCGTTCGGGCCGGTAGGGGCATTGGCGCGCATAGTCGGCAACGGCGGCTTGTGCGGCGGGCAGCACCGGCACCAGCCGTTCCTTGCCGCCCTTGCCGATGATCCGCAGCACGGGCGGCAGGGCGGCATCGGCGCCGGTCAGGGCCAGGGCCTCCGATATCCGCAGGCCGCAGCCGTAAAGCAGCGTCATCACGGCCACATCGCGCGCGGCCACCCAGCTTTCGCGGGCTTGCAGGGCGGCGGTCCCGATCACTTCGGCGGCGGCGGCTTCGCTCAGGGGGCGCGGCAGCTTGCGCTGGAACCTCGGCGCGCGGGTCGAGAGCACGGCCGAGGGCTCGTATCCCTCGCGCTCCGACAGCCAGCGGTAAAATCCCTTGACCGCCGACAGGGCCCGCGCCAGCGAGCGGGCCGACTGGTCGCGGCCGCGCTCATGGGCCATCCATGACCGCATGTCGGCCACGCCGATGCGCGCCACCGGGCCAAGGCCGGCGGGGCCGCCGAAATGCACGGTCATGAATGCCAGAAAGCCCAGCACATCGGCCTGATAGGCCTTGACGGTGTTGGCACTGGCGCCGTTGAGCGCCCGCTGGTGATCGAGCCAGCGGTCCAGCGCATCGCTCAGGGCCGGCGAAATCGCCAGGCCGGCGGCGGGGCGGGTCTCAGTCAAGCCACCGCCGCATGGCGCGCTCGAACACGCCGGCAAAGAAGGTCAGCAGGTCGCTGCCCTGCTGGGGGGCAAACTGGTGCGGGTCTTCCGACCCCATGATCAGCAAGCCCGGCAGGCGCCCCTCGCCCAGGTCGAGCCGCAGACAGGCCTCCGAGCGCACATATTCGGCCTTGTCGCGGTAGATGCCGCCCTCGTCGGGGCGCACCTGCCGCAGCGTGACCTGCCGCACCGGGATATTGCGGCCGCGGGTCAGATATTCGTTGATGAAGCCCTTCTCGACCACGCAGAGCGCCTCGCCCAGCCGCTGCACCGCCGGCTCGTCGCCGTCGCCTTCGGTCTCGAGCACCAGCCGCATGGCGTCGACGCGCAGGATCTCGGCCACGTCGCCGGCCAGGTCGCGCAGGAACACCTCGAACCGGGTGGCATCCAGCAGCCGCAGCACCGCGCGCTGGATCTGGTTGGTGCCGGCGAGGTTCTCGTAGGCTGCGGCGATGACCGAGCGGTGGGTGTCCTCGAGCCGGTCGAGCCGCGCCTCCAGCCGCTCCATGGCGATGCCGCGCAGGTCGACGATATTGGTGCCCATGGCGCGCTCGTTGGCGGCCACCAGCGCGCGCATGATGTCGCTGTCCTCGAGCAGCAGCTCGGGGTCGGCGATGATCTGGTCGCGGACCTGATCGTCGATCGCGGGTCTGTTTGACATGCTTTTCTGCTCGTCTGTCATTATTTTGCGCACACCATAACAGAGGCTTGAGATTTTTTCTGCCTCAAAATCATCCAGTGTCCGAACTCTGCTGCAAGGCAGCTTTCGGGGCAACGAAATACTCGCGAATGGTCGCAGATCGGCGCGGCGGAACCGGGGCCGCCGCGCCCATGCAGCCCGGTCAGATGATCTTCTGGCCGGTCTTGGCCCAATCCTTCATGAAGCCCTCGAGGCCCTTGTCGGTCAGCACATGGTTGGCCATGGCCTTGATGACCGCGGCGGGCGCCGTGGCCACATCGGCGCCGATCTTGGCGCATTCGGACATGTGGTTGGCCGAACGGATCGAGGCGGCGAGGATCTGGGTCTCGAAGCCGTAATTGTCATAGATGGTGCGGATATCGGCGATCAGGTCGAGCCCGTCGATGTTGATGTCATCCAGCCGCCCGATGAAGGGCGAGATGAAGGTTGCCCCGGCCTTCGCGGCCAGCAGCGCCTGGTTGGCCGAGAAGCAGAGCGTGACGTTGACCATCATGCCCTCGCCGGTCAGCACCTTGCAGGCCTTGAGCCCGTCCCAGGTCAGCGGCACCTTGACGGCGATGTTGGGCGCAATGGCGGCCAGCTTGCGGCCCTCGGCGATCATGTCGTCGGCCTTGAGCGCCACGACTTCGGCGCTGACCGGGCCGGAGACGATCGAGCAGATCTCCTTGGTCACTTCCAGGATGTCGCGCCCGGACTTGAGGATGAGCGAGGGGTTGGTGGTGACCCCGTCAACCATCCCGAGGTCGTTGAGTTCCTTGATCTGGTCGATCTCGGCAGTATCCACAAAGAATTTCATCTGGGGCGCTCCGCGAATTGGGGTCATCAGGGGTTGGCAGGTGTCGGCCCTGCCTTTACCTCATGTGGGTGCAACCGCAAACCCCAAAGGCACCTGATTCAGCATGACGGAAGCAGAGTTCCAGGCAGGCGAGGTGGTGGGCGTCCTGACCACGCAGCCGCTGGGGCGGTTGCTGGATTACCGGGCACCCGAGGGCGGATGCGCAACCGGAGCCTTTGTCGAGGTGCCGCTGGGTCCGCGCCGGGTCCTGGGCGTGGTCTGGGGGCCGGGGCAGGGCGATTTCGACCCCGCGCGCCTGCGTCATGTCGAGCGGGTGCTCGACGCCGCGCCGATGCGCGAGGAGATGCGCCAGTTCCTGACCCGCGCCGCCGAATACACGCTGACGCCCCTGCCCGCGATGCTGCGCATGGCGACGCGGGCGCCGGGCCTGGGCGATCCGCCCTCGATGCGGCGCGTCTATCGCCCCGGTTCCGAAGTGCCCGAGCGGCTGACCGAGGCGCGGGCGCGGGTCCTGTCGGTGCTGCGCGACTATGGCGGGCTGTCCTTCACGCTGTCCGAGCTGGCGGAAATGGCCGGGGTCGGGACTTCGGTGGTCAAGGGGCTGGTCAAGCTGGGCGCGGTCAGCGAAGAAGACGCGCCGCGCGACACCGCCTATCCGCTGCTCGACCCCGACTATGGCGGCAAGCAACTGACCGAGGATCAGGCGGCAGCGGCGGCGACCCTGTGCGCCGCCATCCGCGCGGACGGCTATGGCACCACGCTGCTGCGCGGCGTGACCGGGTCGGGCAAGACCGAGGTCTACCTGCAGGCGGTGGCCGAGACGCTGCGGCGGGGGCGGCAGGCGCTGGTCCTGTTGCCCGAGATTGCGCTGACCGCCGAATTCCTGACCCGCGTCGAGGCGCGCTTCGGGATGCGCGCCGCCGAGTGGCATTCGGGCGTGACCGCGACCGAGCGGCGGCGCTGCTGGCGCATGGTGGCCGAGGGGGGCGCGCAACTGGTGGTGGGGGCGCGTTCGGCGCTGTTCCTGCCTTTCCGCGATCTCGGGCTGATCGTGGTCGATGAGGAACATGACAGCTCCTACAAGCAGGAAGAGGGCGTGCATTACAACGCCCGCGACATGGCGGTGCTGCGCGCCTCGATCAATCAGGCGCAGGTGGTGCTGGCTTCGGCCACGCCGAGCCTCGAAAGCTGGGCAAATGCCGAAGCCGGCAAATATGGCCGCCTCGACCTGACCGCCCGCTACGGGGCGGCGGTCATGCCGAAGATGGCCGCCATCGACATGCGCGACGAAGATCTGGCGTCGGGGCGCTGGATCTCGCCAACGCTGGAGGCCGGCATCCGTGACCGGATTGAAAAGGGCGAACAGTCGCTGATCTTTCTCAACCGTCGCGGCTATGCGCCGGTGACGCTGTGCCGGGCCTGCGGCAACCAGATCGGCTGCGACCATTGCGACGCCCGCATGGTCGAGCACCGCTTTCTCAAGCGCCTGATGTGCCACCAATGCGGCGAGACCAAGCCGATGCCGGAAACCTGCCCCTCCTGCGGAGTGGCGGGGCGGCTGGCCGCCGTGGGGCCGGGGGTGGAGCGGATGGCTGAAGAAGCCGCCATGCTGTTCGGGCAGGCGCGCATCGCGGTTCTGTCCTCCGATCTCTTTGGTTCGGCGCGCGCGCTCAAGGAGCGGATCGAGGCGATCACGCGCGGGGATGCCGATATCATCATCGGCACCCAGCTGGTCGCCAAGGGGCACAACTTTCCGCTTCTGACGCTGGTGGGGGTCATCGATGCCGATCTGGGCCTGCAGGGCTCGGACCTGCGCGCCGCCGAACGGACCTCCCAGCTGATCCGGCAGGGGGCCGGGCGGGCAGGGCGGGCGGATGCGCCGGGCACGGCGCTGCTGCAAAGCTACCAGCCGGAGCCTCCGGTGATCCGCGCCATTCTGGCGGGCGATGACGAGGCGTTCAGGCGCGCCGAGGCCGCCGAGCGCCGCGCCGCCGGGGTGCCGCCATAC
>CAUJIU010000116.1 GCA_963205075.1 Pseudomonadota bacterium
GGGCCGGTGCTGGAGGTGCATATCTCCAACGTCCACCGGCGCGAGACCTTTCGCCACCACTCCTATGTCAGCCTGCGCGCCGACGGGGTGATGGCGGGTTTCGGCACCGAGGGTTACCTGCTGGCGCTGCGCCGCATGGCGACACTTCTGGGCTAGGCGGGGACGCGCGGGGCCAATAGTCTGGCGGCAACGCAATCCAGCACGGGCGCCCAGATGCAGGTTTTCTTCAGCGAGGATCATCGCCGCCACTTCCCGCAGGCCGAACTGTCTGCCGGAGAATTCGTCACCCCCTACGAGCGCCCCAGCCGGGTCGAGAACATCCTCGCGCGGCTGAAGCTGCGGCAGTTCACCCAGATAGAGGCGCCCGGCCCGGCCGACATGGCAGCGATAGCCCGCCTCTGCGCGCCGGACTACCTGCAATTCCTTGAGACCGCTTGGGACGAATGGAAGGCCGCAGGCTGCGCGGGCGAGATCATTGCCGCCACCTTCCCCGCCCGGCGGATGCAGATGTCGCGGCCCCCGCGCAATATCGACGGCAAGGTCGGCTATTACGCGCTGGCCAACGAAACCGCGATCACCGGCGGCACCTGGGTTGCGGCCTTGTCATCGGCCGCCTCGGCGCAGGCCGCCACGCGGCATGTCATCGGCGGTGCGCGCGCTGCCTTCGCGCTCTGCCGCCCGCCGGGCCATCACGCCACCGCCGACATGTATGGCGGCTACTGCTTCATCAACAACGCGGCGCTGGCGGCCGAGCAGTTGCGCGCCAGCGGCGCCGCCAGGGTCGCCATCCTTGATATCGACTTTCACCACGGCAACGGCACGCAAGACATCTTCTATCACCGCGACGACATCTTCTTCGCCTCGCTGCACGGCGCGCCCGAGGATGCATTCCCCTACTTCCTCGGCTTCGCCGACGAGACCGGGGCGGGCCGGGGCGAAGGCACCACGCTCAACCTGCCGATGCTGCCGGGCACCCCCTACTCCGTCTGGTGCCAAGCGCTCAAACAGGCGATTGCCGCCATCACCGCCTTCGGGGCCGATGCGCTGATCGTCTCGCTCGGGGTCGATACCTACAAGGACGACCCGATCAGCTTTTTCCGGCTCGACAGCCCGGATTACCTCGATATCGGCCAGCGCATCGCGGCGATGGGCCTGCCGACCGTCTTCTGCATGGAGGGCGGCTATGCCATCGAGGCGGTCGGGGTCAACACCGTCAACGTGCTCGAAGGGTTCCTCGACGCCTGAGCCTCCCGCCGGTCAGTCGGGCATATGCCCGAACCACGGCCGCGCCCGCTCCAGATCGGCGGCGAGCGCCATCAGGGTCTCGTCCTCGCCAAAGCGCGCCGCCAGATGCACGCCGATGGGCAGCCCCTCGGACGACCACCAGAGCGGGATCGAGGCCGCCGGCTGGCCGGTGGCGTTGAAGGCGGCAGTGAAGGGCGAATAGGCAAAGACCCCGTCCGGGCCGGTCCGGTAGTTGACATAGTCGTTCCGGTCATGGGTGAAGCGTCCGACATGGGCCGGGGGCTCGGCCATGGTCGGCGTCAGCAGCATGTCATAGCCCTCGAAAAACGCCGCCATCTGCCGGCCATAGCGGTGCACGGTGGCGACTGCGGCCAGATATTGCTCGCCCGATACGCTGGCGGCATGGGCCATGGCGCTGCGGCTGACCCCTTCGATATCGCCGGGTTGCAACCCGCGCCCCAGGGCGGCGAGGCGGCTGCGGATGCCAAGGGCGGTGCCGCAGGCGACGATGTCGGTCCAGCCGCGCATCATGGCGGCGGTATCGGCGCCCAGCGGCACCGCCGGCTCGACATGGTGGCCCATCGATGTCAGCAGCGCCCCGGCATCGGCGACCGCGGCGCGGCAGTCGGGATGCACGGTGGCTCCGGTCAGGCTGGTATCGCAGATCGCGATTTTCAGCGCGCGCGGCGGCCTGTCGAGAGCGGCGCGGAAGGTGCCCTTGAGCGCGGGGGCATCATAAGGCGCGCCCAGATCGCGGCCGACGCAGGCATCGAGCATCACCGCGGTATCGCGCACCGAGCGGGTCAGGAAACCGTCGGTGGCCATGCCCGCCCAGCCCTCGCCGTGATAGGGCCCGTCGGGCAGGCGGGCGCGGGTCGGCTTGAAGCCGAACAGCCCGCAATTGCTGGCCGGTATCCGCACCGATCCGCCGCCATCCGAGCCATGCGCCCCCGGCACGATGCCCGCCGCCACCGCCGCGCCCGCCCCGCCCGACGAGCCGCCGGGGGTGCGCCTGCGGTCGTAGGGATTGCGCGTCGGGGCGCCGTAGACCGCGGCCTCGGTCACCGGGCCGATGCCGCCCTCGGGCGCGGCGGTGCGCCCGAAAACCACCACGCCGGTGGCCGCGATGCGCTGGTAGATCGAACTGTCGAGCGTGTAGCTGGTATTGGCAAACAGCCGCGAGCCGTTATGCGAGGGGTAGTCGACCGCCTCGGCGCCAAGGTCCTTGAGCAGGAAGGGCACCCCGCGAAACGGGCCCTCGGGCAGGCCTTCGGCGATCTTGCGCCGGGCGACATCCTCGAATGTCAGGACCACGGCCGCCAGGTCATCATTGACCGCCGCCATCCGCTCCAGCGCCGCATCCAGCAACCCCTCCGGCGTCGCCTCGCCCCGCGCCACCAGCTGCGCCAGACCGGTCATGTCAAAATTGCGATACTCGTCCATGCTTTCTCCACTCGTCCCCATCCCGGCGCGCCGGGGTTGCTGCGGCCCGCTCAGCTGCCGACATCGCCCGGCGCCACCGAGACCGTCTTGATGATGGCAAAGACCGTCTGACCCTCGCCCAGCTCCAGCACCCGCGCCGAGCGACGGGTGACACGCGCCAGAAACGGCGCCGCGCCGGCCCGCAGCCCCACCACCGCGCCGGGCCCTTCGCCGAAGCGGATGCCGGTCACCTCGGCTTCCAGCACGTTGAGCGCGCTCAGGCCCTCGGGGCGGGTGCGCGACAGGATCACATCCTGCGCGGCAATGCGGACCCGGACCGTGCTGCCCGGGGCGCCGAGCCTGCCGGGCAGCACCAGCACCCCGCCGGAAAACCTGACCTCGCTCAGGTCGTCGATCGGATCGTGGCCGCCGACCTCGCCGGCCATGACGGCGCCCAGATCGCGCTTGCCGAACTGCGGCGCGATGGACGGATCGGCCAGCACCTCGGCCAGCGGCCCGACCCGCGTCACCCGCCCCCGGTCGATCAGCGCCAGCGTGGTGGC
Source organism: Pseudomonadota bacterium (assembly GCA_963205075.1). Taxonomy (GTDB): domain Bacteria; phylum Pseudomonadota; class Alphaproteobacteria; order Rhodobacterales; family Rhodobacteraceae; genus KLAP22. The sequence goes on from CAUJIU010000116.1 coordinate 3,231, forward strand.
CAGCCGCGCCACCTCCGAGATATCGTGGCTGACATAGAGCACCGGCAACCGGGTTTCGTCGCGCAGACGCTCCAGATAGGGCATGATCTCGGCCTTGCGCCCGGCATCGAGCGCGGCCAGCGGCTCGTCCATCAGGAGGATGCCGGGGTTGCGCATCAACGCCCGCCCCAGCGCCACCCGCTGCCGCTCGCCCCCCGACAGGGAGGCCGGCCTGCGGTCCAGCAATTGCGCCAGACCGAGCATGGCGATGATCCGGTCGGCATCGTGGCGGCCGCCATAGCTCAGGTTGCGCCCCACCGTCATGTGCGGAAAGAGGCGCGCGTCCTGGAACACGTAGCCGACCCGCCGGCGCGGCGCGGGCAGGTCGATGCCCGCCGCGCTGTCAAAGAGCCTGTGCCCGCCCACCGAGATATGGCCCGCATCGGGCCGCAACAGCCCGGCAACCGCATTGACCACCGAGGTCTTGCCAGAGCCAGAGCGCCCGAACAGGGCGGTGATCCCGGCCGGCGCCTCGATCTCGGCGGCCAGGTCAAAGCCGCCAAGCCGCGCGGTGATCGCGATTGACAGCGCGCTCATCGCCCCGGCCCCAACTTGCGTGACACGACCTCGGACAGCGCCAGCGCCCCGGTGGCCAGGACCACCGAGATCAGGGCCAGATGCACCACCGCGCCTTCCTGTCCCGGCACCTGCAACAGCCCGTGAATGGCGGTCGAGATGGTGCGCGTCTCGCCCGGGATCGCCGCCACGAAGGTCATGGTGGCGCCAAACTCGCCCAGCGCCTTGGCAAAGCCGATCACGATACCGGCGATCAGCCCCGGCGCCATCAGCGGCAGGGTCACGCTCAGCCAGACCCGCACGCGCCCGGCGCCCAGCGTGGCGGCCGCCTGCTCAAGCCCCGGATCGACCGACTCGATGCCCTGCCGGATGGCGCGCACCATCAGCGGAAAGGCCATGACCGCGGCCGCCACCGCCGCGCCGGTCCAGCGGAACGCCAGCACCAGGCCCAGCGTGTCGGCCATCCACGCGCCCAGGATCCCGCGCCGCCCGAAGACCACCAGCAGGATGTAGCCGGTCACCACTGGCGGCAATACCAGCGGCAGATGGACGATGACATTCAGGAGCCCGCGCCCCGGAAACCGCCAGCGCGCCAGCGCATGCGCCACGATCAGCCCCGGCGGCAGCGCCGCCACCACCGCCCAGAACGCCACCTTGAGCGACAGGCGCACCGCCTGCCATTCCTCCGGGGCCAGCCATGGCGCGGAGAGTTCAGCCGCCATCGGCGCCCTCCGGGGGCGGCGGCGAGAAGCCGGCGGCGGCAAAGATCGCCTGCGCCTGTGGCCCGGCGAGATAGTCCACCAGCGCCGCCGCGTCAGCCGACCCGGCACCCGCGACCACGGCCGCCGGATAGCGGATCGGCGGCGTCGCCTCGCGCGGTATCCCGGCCACGATGCTGACCGCCGCCCCGGACAGCGCGTCAGAGCGGTAGACCAGCCCCAACGGCATCTCGCCACGCTCCACCATGGCCAGGGCCGCCCGGACGTTTTCCGCCTCGGCCAGCCTGCCGGCCACCCCGCCCCACAGCCCGAGCGTCTCCAGAGCGGCGCGGCCGTAGACGCCCGCCGGGACCGAAGCCGTCAGCCCGATCGCCAGCCGTCCCTCGCCCAGCGCGGCCGTCAGGCCCGCAGCGCTCAGTTCGACCGGCGCCGCGCCGGCCGGGCCGATCAGCACCAGCGAATTGCCAAGGATATCGACGCGCGAGCCCGCCTCGATCAGCCCGCGCTCTGCCAGCCAGTCCATCCAGTCACTGCTGGCCAGGATCACCACATCCGCCGGCGCCCCGTCCGCGATCTGGCGCGCCAGCGTGGCGCTGCCGCCATAGGCAATGGTCAGCTCCAGCCCCGAACCCGCCGTGGCCTGCTCAAGCGTGCCCTGCAGGCTGGCGGCGGCGAAAACCGTCAGGTCGCCTGCCGTGGCGGCACGGGTCAGCGACAGCCCCGCCAGCATCGCCAGGGTCAAAAGGACAGTCCACCGCATCTGATCCGTTCCTCCGTGCTGCGCGGCGACTATCGGCCGGGTGCCCTGCAGAGACAAGGGGCAGCCGGTCGGGCCGCAATGCGACAAAAGGGGCGGATTATCTGCTTGTCAGGCCGGCCCGGTGATGTGAACTTGCATCCAGCCGCCAGCAAGCACGGACCGATGACGACAGTGACTATCGAACAACTGCCGATCCGGCTGCGTGGGCGCAAGAGCAACGTCCGGAGCCAGTTTGCGGCCCTGTGCTACCGCAGGATTCTTGACCAGACCCAGATCTGCCTCGTCACCAGCCGGGGGTCGGGGCGCTGGATCCTGCCCAAGGGCTGGCCGGTCCACAACCAGACCCCGGCCCAGGCGGCGGCCGCGGAAGCCTTCGAGGAGGCCGGGCTTTCGGGGCATGCCTTCGATACCTGCCTGGGCGTGTTCAGCTACACCAAGCCCCTGGACAAGAGCTGCACCGCCATTCTCGCGCTGGTCTATCCGGTGCATGTGACCCATGTGCACACCGACTGGCCCGAACAGCACCAGCGCCGCCGCAAATGGTTCACCCCCGCCAAGGCCGCCGCCAAGATCGCCGAGCCCGAATTGCGGCGCATCGTCGAGTCCTTCGACCCCGCCCACCTGCTGCGCTGACCGGCGCTGACCGTCGCTGACCGGCGCGGGCGCTGCGGGGCAAGGCATTGCCTGAACCGCGCGAAAGGCTATGTATAGGGATGACTGTCGAGCAGGACGGACTGACCAGATGATTCACTACGCGCTCAGATGCAGCGGGGGACACGGCTTTGAAAGCTGGTTCCAGTCGTCGGCGGCCTTTGACAAGCTCCGGTCGGCGAAAATGGTCGCCTGCCCGGTCTGCGGTGACAGCGAGATCGACAAGTCGCTGATGGCGCCGTCGGTCAAGACCGACCAGCCTGAGCCGGCCACCGCGCCCAGGCTGGGCCAGCCGGCAACGCAGATCGAACAGGCGCTGGTCGCCATGCGCCGCCAGATCGAGGAAAACTCCGAATATGTCGGCATGGGATTTGCCGCCGAGGCCCGCGCCATCCATGACGGGCGCGCGCCGGAACGGTCGATCTACGGCGAGACCCGTGCCGACGAGGCGCGGCGGCTGATCGAGGACGGCGTCCCCGTCGCGCCGCTGCCCTTCATGGCCAGACGGCGCACCAACTGATGGCGGTGCTGATTACCGGCGCCAGCCGAGGGATCGGACTGGGGTTGCTCCGGGCCTACCGCGCGCGCGGAACCGAGGTCATCGGCACCCATCGCGAGCCGCCCGCGCCGGGCTGGCTTGGCGTGGACCTGTCCGACCCGGCCTCGATCGCGGCGATGGCGCAGGGACTTGGCGGCACGCCCATTGACCTGCTGGTCTGCAATGCCGGCGTCAATCTCGACAAGGGCCACAAGATCGAGTCCGGCTATCCGGCCGATCTCTGGGCGCGCACCTTCGCGGTCAATGTCACCGGCGTTTTCCTGACCATTCAGGCGCTGCTGCCCGGCCTGCGCGCCGCCCGGGGCAAGATCGCCATCATCTCGTCGCAGATGGGCTCCGATACCCGGCCCGGCGGCGCCAGCTACATCTACCGCGCCTCCAAGGCGGCGGCGCTCAACCTCGGGCGCAATCTGGCGGTTGACCTGCGGGGCGATGGGATCGCCGTGGGCATCTACCACCCCGGCTGGGTGCGCACCGACATGGGCGGCACCAGTGCGACGCTTGGCACCGATGAGGCTGTCGCGGGGCTGGTGGAGCGGTTCGAGGCACTCGATCTGTCCCGGACGGGCTGTTTCGAGACCTATGACGGCAAGACCATTCCGTTCTGAACCACCCGAACTGGCAAGCCGATATCGACAGATTGCGCAAATCTGCCGCAATATCGCCGATTGCCCTTGCCCCGGACTGACATTATGACGACCGCGGATTTGTGAAGGGAATGTGATGCCCGTCCTGGTGATGAAATTCGGTGGCACTTCGGTTGCCAACATCGACCGCATCCACCGCGCCGCCAAGCGCGTGGCGCTGGAAGTGGCCAAGGGCTATGACGTGATCGTCGTCGTCTCGGCCATGTCGGGCAAGACCAACGAGCTGGTGGGCTGGGTCAACGAGACCTCGCCGCTCTACGATGCGCGCGAATACGACGCGGTCGTCGCCTCGGGCGAGAACGTCACCGCCGGCCTGATGGCGCTGCGCCTGCAGGAAATGGACATCCCGGCGCGCAGCTGGCAGGGCTGGCAGGTGCCGGTCAAGACCACCTCGGCCCATGGCTCGGCCCGGATCGAGGACATCCCGCCCGACAACATCAACCGCAAGTTCGCCGAAGGCATGCGCGTGGCGGTGGTGGCCGGGTTTCAGGGCATCAGCCCCGAAGGCCGCGTGACCACGCTGGGCCGGGGCGGGTCGGACACGACCGCCGTGGCCTTTGCCGCCGCCTTCAATGCCGAGCGCTGCGACATCTATACCGACGTGGACGGCGTCTATACCACCGATCCGCGCATCTGCGACAAGGCGCGCAAGCTGGACCGCATCGCCTTCGAGGAAATGCTGGAGCTGGCCTCGCTGGGCGCCAAGGTGCTGCAAACCCGGTCGGTGGAACTGGCCATGCGCTACAAGGTGCGGCTGCGCGTCCTGTCGAGCTTTGACGAATATTCCGAAACCGCGGGCACGCTGGTATGCGACGAGGAGGAAATCATGGAAAGCAATGTTGTGGCCGGCGTGGCGTTCAACCGCGACGAGGCGAAGATGACCCTGACCGCCGTGGCCGACCGCCCCGGCATCGCCGCCGCCATCTTCGGGCCGCTGTCCGAGGCGGGCGTCAATGTCGACATGATCGTGCAGAACATCTCCGAGGACGGGCGCACCGACATGACCTTTTCGCTGCCGGTCGACCAGATCAAGCGCGCCGAAAAGGCCGTGATGCAGGCGACCGGGCGGGGCGATTACACCTTCTCGGACCTGGTGACCGATGACGCCGTGGCCAAGGTCTCGGTCGTCGGCATCGGGATGCGCAGCCATACCGGGGTTGCGGCGCGGATGTTCAAGGCGCTCTCGGCCGAGCGGATCAACATCAAGGTCATCACCACCTCCGAGATCAAGATCTCGGTGCTGATCGACCGCAAGTACATGGAACTGGCGGTTCAGGCCCTGCACGACGAATTCGGGCTCGAGAAGGCCTGAGCGGGGGCGACCGCCGCGATGGCCTGAACCGGCCGGATACCGCGCGGACGATCTGCCTGGCAGGCGGGCACCGACGAGGATTCCCGCGCCGATCCGACTATTTTTCCGGGCGCGATACCGATTGGGGCCATTGGCCATTCCCCTTTTGCGGCCATCTCCCCTATAGATGCGTCAAGGGGAGGACCTGGCAACACGATGGAATCCGAAAGCCGCAAGCTGCTCCAGAGGTTGAAAGACACGCTGGCAGAGAACATCGCCGGGCAGGCGCGGCTTGACCATATCGTCAGCCTGATCGCCAGTTCGATGCGCACCGAAGTCTGCTCGATCTACCTGTTCCGCGATGACGATACGCTGGAACTTTGCGCGACCGAAGGCCTCAAGCCCGAATCGGTGCACCAGACCCGGCTGCGGCTGGGCGAGGGCCTCGTGGGCCGCACCGCCCGCAGCCGCAGCGTGGTCAACACCGCCAATGCGCCGGCCGAAAAGGGCTTCCGCTACATGCCCGAGACCGGCGAGGAGCGCTATACCAGCTTTTGCGGCGTGCCGATCCAGCGGCTGGGCGACTCGCTCGGCGTGCTGGTGATCCAGTCCAAGGCGGCGCGCGAGTTCACCCCCGACGAGATCTACGCCCTCGAGGTCGTCGCCATGGTCATCGCCGAGATGACCGAGCTTGGCGCCTTTGTCTCCGGCGAGAGCGGCGCGCTTTCGGCGCGGCACAAGCGGCCGGTGGTGTTTCGCGGCACCGTCGGTCAGGAGGGCGCAGTCATCGGCCGCGCCTTCCTGCACGAACCGCGCGTGGTCGTGACCAACCCCGTCTCGGACGATCCCGAGATGGAAACCGCAAGGCTGCGCAGCGCCATCGATACCTTGCGGGTCTCGGTCGACCAGATGATGTCGGGCAATACCACGATCGACGCCGAGCAGGTGCAGGTGCTGGAAGCCTACCGGATGTTCGCCAATTCGCGCAGCTGGCTGCGGCGGATGGAAGAAGACATCGAGAGCGGGCTGTCGGCGGAAGCGGCGGTCGAGAAAGAGCAGTCCTTCGCGCGCTCGCGCATGACGCAGGCCGATGATGCCTACCTGCGCGACCGGCTGCACGACCTGGATGACCTGTCGAACCGGCTCTTGCGGATCCTCACCGGACAGGGCCGCGACACGGACGCCGAAATGCCCGATGACCCGGTGCTGATCGCGCGCAATATCGGGCCGGGCGAATTGCTGGAATACGGCAAGAAACTGCGGGGCATCGTGCTTGAGGAAGGCTCGGTCGGCAGCCATGCGGCCATTGTCGCCCGGGCCTGGGCCATCCCGCTGGTCATTCATGCCGAAGGCATCACCACCGAGGCCCTCAACGACGACACCGTCCTGGTGGACGGTGACCAGGGCATTGTGCATCTGCGCCCCGAAGAGCCGATCAAGACCGCCTTTCAGGACAAGATCGCCATGCAGGCGCAGGCGCAGGAGCGCTACGCCTCGCTGCGCGATCTGCCGGCGCTGACCCGCTGCGGCACCACCATCGCCTTGCAGATGAATGCCGGGCTGATGGCCGACCTGCCGTCGCTCAAGGGCTCCGGCGCCGAGGGCGTGGGCCTGTTCCGCACCGAGCTGCAATTCCTGATCCGCAACAAGATGCCCAAGCGCGCCGAGCTGTCGACGCTCTATTCCCGCGTCATGGACAGCGCAGGCGGCAAGAAGGTGCATTTCCGCACCCTCGACATCGGCTCGGACAAGGTCCTGTCCTACATGAAGCCCAATGACGAGCCGAACCCGGCCATGGGCTGGCGGGCGATCCGGGTCGGGCTCGACAAGCCCGGCGTGCTCAGGATGCAGTTGCAGGCGCTGTTGCGGGCCGCCAATGGCAGGCCGCTGGCGGTGATGTTTCCCTTCGTGTGCCAGCACGACGAGTTCCGCGCCGCCAAGGACGAGATGGTCAAGGCCTGCGCGCGGGAGAAGATCCTTGGCCATGCCCTGCCCGCCAGCCTCGAGATCGGCGCCATGCTGGAAACCCCGAGCCTGGCCTTCGCCGAAGACGCCTTCTTCGAGGAGGTCGATTTCATCTCGGTCGGCGGCAACGACCTCAAGCAGTTCTTCTTCGCCGCCGACCGCGAGAACGAGCGGGTGCGGCGGCGCTATGACACGCTGAACCTCAGCTTCCTGACATTTCTGGAGCAGGTGGTGGCGCGTTGCGCCAAGGCCGGCACGCCGCTGTCATTCTGCGGCGAAGATGCCGGGCGGCCGCTGGAGGCGCTCTGCCTGGCCGCCCTGGGCTTCCGGGTGCTGTCGATGCGCCCGGCCTCGATCGGGCCGGTCAAGAGCCTGTTGCGCCGGGCCGACCTGACCGAGGTGCGGCAGGTGATCGAGGGCGCGCGCGCCGCAGGCCAGCTTTCGGCGCGCGAGGCGGTCAAGGACTGGCTGAGCCGCCAGCCGGCGCCAGCCGATTGAGCGCGTGCGACTAACGCTTGACGGCCAGTTGCCGGTGGAATTCCCCCAGCACCAGCTCGTCGCCATGGTCGCGCGCCAGCTGGCGCAGGCCGAAATGCACATGCGCCGTTTCCGTATAAAAACGGGTAAAGGCGAAATTGGTGCCCGCACCGGCGAATGCGCCCAGCACCGGCACCGCCTGCCCTGCCAGCTTCTGGCCCAGCACCGCGGCAAAGCGCGGCGCGACCCTGGACAACAGCCCGTTCACCGCCGCCCCCGACAGGCCCAGCCGCGCGCCGACAAAGGTGGTGTCGACGCCGTCATCGCCCGCCAGCGGCCCCCCGGCCCCGAAGACGCGCAGGCATTCGAGCCGGGCCGCCTCGGTGGTGAGGTCCTCGCCATGGCTTGCGGCAACCGTCTGCACCGCCCGGAAGATCACCGTGGTGGCAACGGGCAACTCGGCCAGGGCGGTCGGCAGGCCACCCACGCCGCCCAGCGCCCCCGAGATCGCCGCCAGGACCTTGTGGGCGCGGTCGGTGGTGACCAGCCGGCCCATGGTGCCGCCGCGGCTGAGGGCGGCGGCCTCGTAGCTCTGGCGCAGCGCCGCGCGGGCCGCCGTTTCGATCTGCGCGCGCACCGGGCGGGGCAGCAGCCTGAATCCGTCCTCGACCTGCCCGCCGACGAAGTTGATCGCGCCCATCAGCACCCCGCTGGCGCCGCGCTGGCGGCGGACCAGCGCGGCGATGTCGCTGCGCGAGGCATCGGTAAGCGGATGATCGGGATTGACGAGCTTCATGACCCTCTCCCTGGCCGTGCTTGGTGAACAGATGGGAAGCCGCGCCGCGGTTTGCAATGTGCCCGGCCCTCAGGCCGGGTCATCGGGCCCGGCATCGAAGCGGCGGACCCTGCCGGTGACCCCGACCCAGGCGCCGGGCGCCAGATCATAGCCCAGCACCCGGTCGGGATTGGTCGGCGGCGGCATCTCGACCCCGGTCAGTTTCCTGAAGCCGAACCGGCGGTAATAGGGATAGTCGCCCACCAGCAGCACCCGGGACCAGCCCATGTCATGGGCGCGGTTCAGGCAGGCGCGCATCAGCATTGCCCCCAGCCCCTCGCCCTGCCGCGTCGGATGCACCGCGACCGGGCCCAGCAGGATCGCCGCGCGGCCGCCGATGCTGACCGGCCAGTTGCGGATGGCGCCGCCAAGGACCCCGTCCCTGTCGCGCGCGGTCAGGCACAGGCGCGCGATCGGCGGCACCCCGTCGCGCAGGCGGTAGGAGGAAAGCGCGGTCCGGCCCGGGGCAAAACACAAGTCGTACAGGGCTTCGACCTCCCACCAGTCCTCGGCCGTCTCCTGGGCGAAGTCGTACATGCCTGGGACGGTCCTCCTCTTGATGGGATGCCTGCTTGGACTGGAATCCCGACTAGCATGACGTTAAGCCGGGTTCAAACGATCACGGAGCGCCCGTCGCATGTTCT
>CAUJIU010000117.1 GCA_963205075.1 Pseudomonadota bacterium
CGGCTGGCGATGTTTGACGCCTCCGAACTGGCCAAGCGGCTGATGGGCGACTCGATCTATTCCAACATGATGATGCTGGGCGCGGCCTGGCAGGCCGGGGGCGTGCCGATCAGCCGCGACGCCATCCATCAGGCCATCGAGCTGAACGGCGCCGCCGCCAAGCGCAACGCGCGGGCCTTTGAGCTTGGCCGCTGGGCGGTGCTGTTCCCCGAGGAGGTGGCCCGCGTCTGCGCCGGCTCCGCCGCCGCGCCGGCCCGCTCGGATGCCGAGCGCATCGCCCTGCGCGCCGACCATCTGGAGCTCTATCAGGACGCCGCCCTCGCCGCGCGCTTTCGCGCCGCCGTTGATGCGGTCAGCGACCCCGCTCTGCGCATGGCGGTGGCTGAGGGCTATCACAAGGTCTTGGCCTACAAGGACGAATACGAGGTGGCGCGCCTGCTGATGCAGTCCCGCGCGCAGGCCGAACAGGAATTCGAGGGCGAGCTGAAGCTGACCTATCACCTCGCGCCGCCGATGTTGCCGGGCCGCACCGCCACCGGGCGTCCGCGCAAGCGCGCCTTCGGCCGCTGGTTTGAAACTGCAATGCCGTGGCTGGCGGCGATGAAGCGGCTGCGCGGCACCGCGCTCGACCCCTTCGGCTACACCGCCGAGCGGCGGGCCGAACGCCGGGACATCGCCGAGTACGAGCAGGACCTGACGCTGATCCGTGGCGCAGGCGCCAACCAGCGCGATGCAGCGCTGGCGCTGGCGCGGCTGCCCTTGTCGGTGCGCGGCTTCGGGCCGGTCAAGGCCGCCAACGCCGCAAAGGCCGCCAAACGGCGGGCCGAGCTGCGCGCGGCGCTGTCCGGTGCCTCCGACCCCGGCGCGATGGCGGCCGAGTAGCGCGAACGGCGCCACCTCCGCCCGGCGGCGGCCAGTCGGGCTTGCAGTCGGGGCTTGCGGTCCGGGCTTGTGGTCCGGGCTTGCCTCGCCACCGGTGAGCCGATCCCCGCCCACCCGATCGAGGCCCGCCATGCAGGGGCGAAAGCGCGATGGATTTCCTGCGCAAAGCGCCGTATGACCTCAGCCCAGGCCCGGCGGATGCAAGCCTGCCGGGCCACGCAACCGAGGCAACATACAGGGGTCGCGCACATGGCGGTCGGCATATTCGATAGCGGTCTGGGCGGGCTGACGGTGCTGGACGCGGTGACCCGCCGCCTGCCGGAGGTGCCCTTTGTCTATTACGGCGACAATGCCCATGCGCCTTATGGCGTGCGCGATGCCGATGACATCTACAACCTGACCATCGCCGGGGTTGAGCGGCTGTTTGCCGCCGGCTGCGATCTGGTGATCCTGGCCTGCAACACCGCCTCGGCCGCCGCCCTGCGGCGCATGCAGGAAAACTGGGTGCCGCGCGACAAGCGGGTGCTCGGCGTCTTCGTGCCGCTGATCGAGGCCCTGACCGAGCGGCACTGGGGCGACAATTCGCCCCCGCGCGAGGTCGCGGTCAAGCATGTGGCGCTGTTTGCGACCCCGGCCACGGTGGCCAGCCGCGCCTTCCAGCGCGAGCTGGCCTTCCGCGCCATCGGCGTCGATGTCGAGGCGCAGGCCTGCGGCGGCGTGGTGGATGCCATCGAGGAGGGCGACATGATCCTTGCCGAGGCGCTGGTGCGCAGCCATGTCGATGCGCTGCGCCGCAAGATGCCCAGGCCCGACGCCGCCGTGCTGGGCTGCACCCATTACCCGCTGATGGAGAAGGTGTTCCAGGATGCGCTGGGCCCGGATGTCACCGTGTTCAGCCAGGCCAACCTGGTGGCCGAAAGCCTTGCCTTCTACCTTGGCCGCCGCCCCGAGATGATCGGGCCGGGGACGGAACCCGCCTTCCTGACCACCGGCAATCCCGGCCGGGTGTCCGACCGCGCCACCCAGTTCCTGCGCCGACGCATCGAGTTTGTCAGCGCCTGACCGGGCGCCCCGGTTGTTGCCGCCCCCGTCACTCCCTATCCTCTCCCAGCAAAGGAGACCTGCATGACCCATTCCGTCGCCATTCTCGGAGCCTCAGGCTATACCGGGGCCGAGCTGGTCCGCATCATCGCCACCCATCCGGGACTGCGCATCGCCGCACTTTCGGCCGACCGCAAGGCCGGGCAGCAGATGGCCGACGTGTTCCCGCATCTGCGCCATCTCGATCTGCCGGTGCTGACCACCATCGCCGAGATCGACTTTTCCGGCATCGACCTGGTCTTTGCCGCGCTGCCGCACGGGCTGAGCCAGGCGCTGGTCCGCGACCTGCCGGCCTCGGTCAAGGTCGTCGATCTGGGCGCCGATTTCCGTCTGCGCGATCCGGCGGAATACGAGAAATGGTACGGCGCGCCGCATGTGGCGACCGAGTTGCAGAAAACCGCCGTCTATGGCCTGACCGAGTTCTACCGCGACGATATCCGTGGCGCGCGGCTGGTCGCGGGCACCGGCTGCAACGCCGCCACCGTGCAGTTCGCGCTGCGGCCGCTGATCTCGGAAAAGCTGGTCGATCTGGAGTCGATCATCTGCGATCTCAAGAACGGCATATCCGGGGCCGGGCGCTCGCTGAAGGAAAACATGCTGTTTGCCGAGCGCTCGACCGACGTGGCGGGCTATTCGCAAGGCGGCAAGCACCGGCATCTGGGCGAATTCGATCAGGAATTCAGCCTGTTGGCCGGGCGTCCGGTGCGCATCGTCTTTACCCCGCACCTGGTGCCCGTCAATCGCGGCATCCTCGCCTCGTGCTATCTGCGCGGCGATCCGCGCGCCATGCATGCCGCATTGGCCGACCGCTACGCGGACGAGCCTTTCCTCCATGTCATGCCCTTTGGCCAGCTGCCGTCGATGGGCATGGTGCAGGGGTCGAACTTCTGCCAGATCGGCGTGACCGGAGACCGGGTCGAGGGCCGCGCGCTGGTGGTTGCGACGCTGGACAACCTCAACAAGGGCTCGTCGGGGCAGGCGGTGCAGAACGCCAACCTGATGCTGGGGCTTGAAGAAACCGCCGGGCTGATGCTGGCCCCGGTGTTTCCGTGAGGCGGCCATGGCGGGGCTGAAGAACCTGCGCAAGCGCCGGCGGGTGCAGATCATCGTCGCGGCCTTCGTGGCCCTGGCGCTGGCCACCGGCCTGATCGGCTATGCGATGAAGGACGGCATCAACTTCTTCCGCTCGCCCAGCGAGGTGGTGGCCGCGCCCCCGCCCGAAGGCGAGGTGTTCCGCATCGGCGGGCTGGTCGAGCCGGGCAGCCTGGTGCGCGGCGAGGGGACGCAGATTCGCTTCTCGGTCACCGATGGCGGGGCCTCGGTGCCGGTAACCTATGATGGCATCCTGCCGGACCTGTTCGGGGAAGGCGAAGGCGTCGTGGCGCAGGGCAGGCTGGTGAACGGCACCGTGCAAGCCTTTGAAATCCTGGCAAAACACGATGAAACCTACATGCCCAGGGAAGTGATCGACGCGCTCAAGGAGCAGGGCGTCTATGTCGCACCGGACGCAGGCGACGGCGGCAGTTAACCATTTGCGGTGAGGCTGGTCGAACCGAAACCAGAGGTTCGCCATGCTCAATGTCGCGCAAGTAGCGGCCGAAATCGTCGCCCGCGAGGGTGGCTACGTCAATGATCCCGACGATCCGGGCGGCCCGACCAAATACGGCGTCACGCTGGCCACCCTGCGCCGGCTCAACCGCGACCTGACCGGCGACCGCCGGGTGACCGAGGCCGATATCCGCGCCCTGACCGAAGCCGAGGCGGCGCGGATCTTTGTCGACCAGTTCTTCAAGGCGCCCGGCCTCGACCGGCTGCCCGAGGCAATCCAGCCCTCGGTCTTCGACATGTATGTCAATTCCGGCGCCAATGCGGTGCGCATCCTGCAACGGCTGTTGTGCGACATGCGCATGGCGGTGGACGTGGACGGGGTGATCGGGCCGCAGACCGCGCTGGCCGCCGGACGGGCGCAGGCGGCGGCGGCCGGTTTCTTTGCCGATGCCTACGGCATTGCCCGGCGCAACTACTACTACGCCCTGGGCGACGCCCGGCCGGCCAGCCGCAAGTATTGCCGCCGCCGCGATGGCGGCAAGGGTGGCTGGATCCTGCGCGCCGAAGCCTTCATCGCTCCGAAATACCACCTCACCGATGCCGAGCACCGCGCCCGGGTGGCAGGCTGGGCATGAACGGCGGCGCATTGGGAACCGTTCTGCGGATTCCGTTCGGCAACCGCCGCAACGCCCTTGTCGCGACCCCCGGGGCCTTCATGGAAAACGCCGAA
>CAUJIU010000118.1 GCA_963205075.1 Pseudomonadota bacterium
CTTCACCGCCTGCCTTGCCGCGTCGACCACCTGGTCGACTTCGGCTTCGGTGATGCAGAAGGGCGGGGCGAAGCCGATGATGTCGCCTTGCGGCATGGCGCGGGCGATGACGCCGCGTTCAAGCATGGCGGCGCTGTTTCGGGCCAAAATTCTTGACGCATTCGCATCTCGGAGTAATGCTTTCCCTGAAGCAGCGGTGGGCCGTGATTAGCTGCAAATGGCTAGATAAAACACGTCAAGGATGACCAAGTCTGCCGACGTATGTTCGCCGGAGCTGCCGCAGTGTCGACTCTCTCTTACGCAGTAATCCTGATACTAGAAATGGGCGTCTATTTCGGACCAGTCTTTATTGTTTCCGCCCTGTATTGGTCAGTTTTTGGAGGGGCTGACGCGCCAGATTGGCGCCGGGCATTGGTCTATGGTCTATTTATGACACTGGTCGGCTGGATCGCGTTTGACATCGAACTGTCCGTGTCATGCGCTGATTGGCACAACCAGGGCTACGGCGACAAAGAAAGCTGCCGAATGGCGCATAGCGAGGACCACTTCGCTCCCTCAGATTGGTAGATCCATAGTTGCCGCGTAAGTGCCCGACGCATTTGCAGTGTACTTTGGGAAAATGGCCAGACCATTTTATGGGCAATATGGACGAAAACCAACGCCATATTGGTCCTGTCACGGAGATTCCCCCTACGGAGCTTGGTCTTTGTGACAAATAGCGAGCGAGGGCCCATTGTGTTTGCGACCTCTGGCCTCTTCAATCAACCACTCACGCTCTTGTTGCCTCGTCTCCGACCAGTCCTTACTGCTAAATGTCCTCGCCACACAGGTGTGCGGTTTGTGTTTAGCTAGGCAGTCGAGACATTCCAGTTCTTCAACAACTGCTCCGTCTGGAATGTAGTCCACCGTCGCGGTCATATCATATGATCCGCACGACCTACACCTATACTCGGTTATCCGCGAGCCCGTCATTTCCCGGAGGTTGTTAAGAATATCATAGATAATCATCAGGTTCACGCACAGGCCCGGTAAAGCATCGTCAGAATCCACAATAGCTACTGATCGGGCAATTCCAGAAATTGTGGCGGGAGTGGCGGGCACTCCCGACCGCTCCATACCACACTTGGGTTCGGACCTCTATCGGAGCGTGCCTCGTACCAGAACCGGCACTGGCCCGGCCACCCAAACCCGAGGCCCTGCACGTCGAGCGTTCTTTGAGGGGGACAATCCAGATCGTTTGGTCCGGCGGCCGACCCTGCAACCGCTTTGGGTCTTGCCCTCACCCCAACACCGCCTTCACCGCCTGCCTTGCCGCGTCGACCACCTGGTCGACTTCGGCTTCGGTGATGCAGAAGGGCGGGGCGAAGCCGATGATGTCGCCTTGCGGCATGGCGCGGGCGATGACGCCGCGTTCGAGCATGGCGGCGGAGACTTTGGGGCCGATCTTCTGCGCCGGGTCGAAGTGGCGGCGCGCCGCGCGGTCTTCGACCAGTTCGACCGCGCACAAGAGCCCCTCGCCGCGCACCTCGCCGACATGGGGATGATCTGCCAACGCATCGCGCATGGCGGCGTTCAGGTAGGCGCCGACGCGGCCGGCATGTGCGACCAGGCCCAGATCATCGATCAGCCTGAGATTGGCAACGCCGGCGGCGGCGCAGATCGGATGGGCGGAATAGGTCCAGCCATGGCCGATCGGGCCGTTCTCGTCCGTGCCCTGCTCCAGCACCTTCCACACCCGGTCCGAGACGATGGACCCCGACAGCGGCGCATAGGCCGAGGTCAGGCCCTTGGCGATCGAGATGAAATCCGGCTCGATCCCGTAATGCTGCGAGCCGAACATGGCGCCGAGCCGGCCAAACCCGGTCACCACCTCGTCGGCGACCAGCAGGATGTCATGCTTGCGCAGCACCGCCTGGATGGCCGCCCAGTAGCCCTTGGGCGGCGGCACGATGCCGCCCGTGCCCATCACCGGCTCGCCGATGAAGGCGGCGATGGTATCGGCACCCTCGCGCGCGATCAGCGCCTCGAGTTCGGCGGCGCACTGGGCGGTGAACGCCTCCTCGCTCTGGGTCGGATCAGTGCGGCGGTAGAAGTAGGGCGACTGGGTGTGGACCACCTGCGCCAGCGGCAGGTCGAACTTCTTGTGGAACAGGTCCAGCCCGGTCAGCGAGCCGGTCATCAGCCCCGACCCATGGTAGCCGCGCCAGCGCGAGATGATCTTCTTCTTCTCGGGTCGGCCAAGGATGTTGTTGTAATACCAGATCAATTTGATGTTGGTCTCGTTGGCGTCCGAGCCCGACAGGCCGAAATAGACCTTGGACATATGCGCGGGCGCGCGGTCCATGATCATCTTGGCCAGCGTGATCGAGGCCTCGGTGCCGTGGCCGACATAGGCGTGGTAATAGGCCAGCTCGCGCGCCTGATCGGCGATGGCCTCGGCGATCTCGGTCCGGCCATAGCCGACATTGACGCAGTAAAGGCCAGCGAAGGCATCGAGCAGCCTTGTGCCGTCGCGGTCCTCGATGAACACGCCGTCAGCCTTGGAGATGATCCGCGTCGGGGTCTCGCCGCGGGCATGCTGGGCCAGATGGGTCGAGGGGTGAAAAAAGCTGTCGCGGTCCCATTGGGCCAGCGGGTCGTTGCTCAACATCGGGTATTCCTCTGGTTTCGGGCCGGTCAGGCCGGGATTTCAACGGCCAGCACGGCAAGGCAATCGCCCGCCGCAATCAGGCCGGGATGGTGGCGCGCGGTCAGCAGACCGTCGCGTTGGGCATGCACCTCGACGGGCGGGCGCCCGGTATGGCCGGTGGGCCAGATCCGGGCCAGCAGCTGGCCCGCGCGAACGGGCTGGCCAAGGTCAAGGGCCAGTTCCAGCAGCCCCGGTTCGGGCGAGAAGTGGAAGCAGGCATCGTCTGGCTGGGTCAGCAGGCGCGTGGGCGCAACCTCGGGCGCGCCCTCCAGAATGCCGGCATGGATCAGGAGGTTGCGCGCGCCCTTGCGCGCGATGGCCACGGTTTGCGGCGTGGCGGTGCCGCGCCCGCCCAGTTCGGTGCTGACAAAGGTCTTGCCCATGGCCTCGGCCGCCTCGTCATACATGCCCAGCGCGTCGATCTCGCGCATCTCGATGCTGAAGGGCGCGTTGAAGGCATCGCGCGCGGCGCGGCAGCGCGCCTCGAGCGGCTTGTCATCGAGCACATGCGAGGCGGCAAAGGGCAGGAAATCCAGCGTCTTGCCGCCCGAATGGAAATCCAGCACCAGATCGGCCATCGGCAGCAGCACCCGCTGGAAATAGTCGGCGATCTTCTGGGTCGGCGTGCCGTCGGGCTGGCCGGGAAAGGCGCGGTTGAGGTTGACCTGATCGAGCGGCGAAACACGGGTGCCGGCCAGAAAGGCCGGGGCGTTCATGAACGGGATCACGATCACCGTGCCCGCGACCGTTTCGGGTTGCAGCGTCGCCGCCAGATGGGTCAGCGCCAGCGGCCCCTCGTATTCGTCGCCGTGGTTGGCGCCGGTGAACAGGGCCACCGGCCCCTCGCCGTTGCGGATGACGCTGACCGGGATCAGCACCGAGCCCCAGGCGCTGTCATTGCGCGAATAGGGCAGGCGCAGATGGCCGTGCTGGACGCCGTTCCTGCCGAAATCCACGGTCGGAGTGATGGGATTGTCGCGCATCTTTCAGGCCTTGATGAACAGCTCGCGAGGCGTGGTGCACAGGCACTCCACTCCGGTCTGGGTGATGACGATCGGCTCGGTGATCTCCAGCCCGCCATCGTCGAGCCAGAGCGCGGGCATGAAATGAAAGGTCATGCCCGGTTCCAGCACGGTCTTGTCGCCGGCGCGGAACGACATGGTGCGCTCGCCCCAGTCGGGCGGATATGACAGGCCGATGGCATAGCCGCAGCGGCTGTCCTTGACGAAGCCCAGCCGGTTGAGCGTGGCGTTGAAGGCAATGGCGATATCCTCGCAGCGATTGCCGGGGCGGGCCTGCGCCAGCCCGGCCTCGACCGCTTCCAGCACCGCTTTTTCGGCATCGAGGTATTTCTGCGGCGGCTGGCCCAGAAACAGCGTCCGCGATTGCGGGCACTGATAGCGCCGGTAGGCGCCGGCAATCTCGAAGAAGGTGCTTTCACCCTTGCGCAGCGGGCTGTCATCCCAGGTCAGGTGCGGGGCAGAGGCATCGGTGCCCGAAGGGGCCATGGGCACGATGGCCGGGTAATCGCCCCAATGGCCGTCGGCACCGGAAACGGAGGCATGGTAGATATCGGCGATCAGATCGTTCTTGCGCACTCCCGGCTCGGCGCGTTCGCGCACCACCGCGTGCATGCGCTCGACGATGCGGGCGGCGCGGCGCATATAGGTGATCTCGGTCGGGGACTTGATGGCGCGCTGCCAGTTCACCAGGCCGGTCGCATCGGTGATGGTGGCGGCCGGCAGGCCGGTCTGCAGCGCCAGATAGGCCGAGGCGGTGAAATAGTAGTTGTCGAGCTCGAAGCCGATCCGGGCCCGCTCCAGCCCGCGCGCGCGGATCAGCGCCGAGAGGTCCGCCATCGGGTGTTTGGCGGGGTTCTGGACGTAGCTGTCTTCGTAGCCCCAGATGTTGTCGTCACCCAGATAGGTGGTGCGGCGCGCGCCCGCCGCATCCATGGCCCGGCCCCACCAGACCGGCTCGCCCTCATGGGTCAGCAACACGCCCTGATGCACGTAGAACGACCAGCCGTCATAGCCCGTGAGCCAGGCCATGTTGGACGGATCGGTGACAAACACCGCGTCCAGGCCACGGGTGGCCATGGCGGCGCGCGCCTTGGCGAGGCGGGCATCGTATTCCTCACGCGTGAAGGGCAGGTCGGGCATGGCGCGGACTCCGGCTGGCTGTCTTGCGATAGTAGCGGCCTTGCGTGGTGAAATACTGCGCAGTTTTGCCAGGTCTGCTGCTATACTGCAAGTTCACGGCAATAATGCAGGAAAACCGCAAGATGGATTCGATTGACAGAAAGATCCTGCACCACGTCCAGCGCAACACCCTGCTGACCAGCGCCGAGCTGTCGGATCTGGTCGGGCTGTCGCCCACCTCGGTGCAGCGCCGGTTGCACCGGCTGCGGCGCGACCGGGTGATCGAGGCGGATGTGGCCATCGTCTCGCCCGCCGCCGTCGACCGGCCGCTGACGCTGCTGGTGGCGGTTGAACTGGCGCGCGAGCGCTCCGACATCATCGACCGCTTCAAGCGCGCGGTGCGCGACTGCCCGGAAGTCATGAGCGCCTATTACGTCACTGGCGAGACCGATTTCATCCTGATCGTCAGCGCCCGCGACATGGCCGATTACGAGGCCTTCACCCGCGAATTCTTCTACAACAACGCCGATATCAAGGGCTTCAAGACCACCGTGGTCATGGACCGGATCAAGGCGACGTTCCAGCTGCCGGTCTGATCGGGGTTTCCAGGTCGATCTCGATGGTCACCGGGTGATGGTCCGAGGCGATCTGGGCGTTGTCGATCTGCACGGACCGGACCCGGTCGGCCAGGGTTGCGGACACCAGGCAATGGTCGAGCTGGCGGCGGCGGGTCTGGCCGGCGATGACCTTGACATGGCTGTGCAGGCTGCCCGGCTTCAGCCCCGCAGCGGCCACCGCGTCCACAAGTCCGGCATGGTAGCGGGCGCCCGGATGGTAGGGCGCGCGGCCGGTCAGGCGCGTGTATTCCTCGCTGCCGGGTTCGCTGTTGAAATCGCCCATCCAGACGGTTTCCGGCGGACAGGCCGGTTCGGGCTCGCCATGGGTCCAGTCCCGCGCCGGCTCGTCGTCCCGTCCGCTCCACGGGCCGCCCTCAACCGGCGTCCGTGCCTGCCGGGCGAGCAGGAAGTCGATCTGGGCGAGCCGTTCCTCGACCCCGATATGGGCCAGGTGCAGCGACAGGAACCGGATCGGGCCGGCCGGAGTATGGATCAGGCATTCGAGCGCCCCGTTCTGGGAGTTGAGCGGCGCGATCGTGCGCTGCATCGGCAAGAGGTGCAGGCGGCTCCAGGCAATGGGAAACCGCGACAGCATCATGGTGCCGAACTGGCGGCGGCGATTGGTGACCACGCCATCGGCGATCGTGCTGGCGTCCATGTCGAAGGCCGGGCCGTAGGCCGAATAGTAGCCGGGCAGCAGGCGGTTCAGTATCGCCGGCTGGTCGTCAAGACCGGTGCGCCGCCAGTGCCGTTCAACCTCTTGCAGCGCGATGATGTCGGCGCCCTCGATCACGCGCGCGATGCGGCCGAGATCGTAGCGATCATCGGTGCCGAACCCGTACTGGATGTTGTAGGTGACCAGCTTCATGGTGGCACCCCCGCTCCGGATCCGTCAGGCTGACAGCACGATGAAGTCGCGGGCGGCGAGGCTGATCTCGACCTCGGTGCCGATGCGGGGCGGCGGGGTTTCGGCGCGGTTGAAGGTGTCGAGCGACATCAGCTGCCCATCGACATCGGCCTTGATCCGGATCACCGAGCCCATGAAATGCACCTCGGCGATCTTGCCGGGCAAAATCACATCGCAGCCATTGAAGCGGCCCAGATGCGCAGCCTCGGGGCGCAGCGCCAGTGTGACCCTGGCGCCTGCCGCCGCGTCGATCTGCTGGTCGAGCGTGATGGTCTGCTTGCCCAGGCTCACCGCGCCCTTGGCAGGGTCCTTGACCACCGCCTCGAACCGGCTCAGCGTGCCGACGAAACCGGCGACAAAGCGGGTGCGCGGGCGGTTGTAGATCTCGAACGGGGTGCCGATCTGGTCGGCCATGCCGCCATTCATCACCACGATCCGGTCGGACATCGACAGGGCTTCTTCCTGATCGTGGGTCACGAAGACGGTGGTGATCCCCAGGCGCTGCTGGATCTCGCGGATCTCGGTGCGCAGCGAGGCGCGGATCTTGGCGTCAAGCGCCGACAGGGGCTCGTCAAGCAGCAGCAGGTGCGGCTGGACGGCCAGCGCGCGGGCCAGCGCCACGCGCTGCTGCTGGCCGCCCGACAGCTGGAACGGATAGCGGTCGGCCAGGTCGGGCAGGCCGATCAGGGCCAGCATCTCGGTGACGCGGGCCGCGGTTTCGGCCTTGGCGCGCCCGGCGACCTTGAGCCCGAAGGCCACGTTCTGCGCTACCGTGAGGTTGGGAAACAGCGCATAGGCCTGAAACACCATGCCGATATTGCGCTGGTTGGGGCGCAGGTTGACCACGTCGCGTCCGTCGATGGCGATGTTGCCGCTCGAGGGTGTCTCGAAGCCCGCGACCATGCGCAGCACCGTGGTCTTGCCGCAGCCCGATGGCCCCAGCAGCGATACGAACTCGCCCTGCTCGACCGAGAGGTTGAAGTCCTTGACCACCCGATTGGCGCCAAAGGACTTGTCCAGATGAGATATTTCAAGAAAGGCCATCAGGTCTGCGCCCTTGTATGCTTGGTGAAACGGGTGACGAGCTGGATCAGGCCCATGCAGGCCCAGGTGATGGCAAAAGCGATCACCGCCAGCGCCGAGGGCTCATAGGCGCGGTTGGCGCCCAGAAGCTGCATGTAGGGCCCGAATGCCGGCCGGTCGAGCAGTGCGGCCATGGTGAATTCGCCCATCACGATGGCGAAGGTCAGGAAGGCGCCGGACAGGACGGCGGCCAGCACGTTGGGCAGGATGATGCGGGCAAGGATGGTGACCCAGCTGGCGCCCAGCGATTGCGCCGCCTCGGTCAGGGTCCCGACATCGACGGCCCGCAGCCCGGTATCGACGGCGCGGTACATGTATGGCAGCGACAGGGTCGCATAGCCGAACATCAGCAGGATGTTGGTGCCCAGCGCCGTGCCGGTCATCGGCAGCCAGCTCGACGTGTTGTAGAGCCGGATATAGCCGAACACGACCACGATGGCCGGAATGACCAGCGGCAACAGGGTGATGAACTCCACGTAGGGCCGCAGCTCCGGCATCCGCAGCCGCACCCAATAGGCGGTCGGCACCACCAGCAGCACGCCAAAGACGATGGTGAACAGGGCCATGATCACCGAATAGCTGAAGGTCGCCTGAAACTGCGAATCCGACAGCACCACCGCGTAGGCGTCGAACGAATACTCGCCGCGCCGCATCGAGAGCGAGAATTCGGTCATGCCGACCAGCGGCAGGATGAAGTAGATCATGCCGATGATGAGCGCGCCCCATGACCAGATGCGGATCATTTCAGCCACCTCTCGGAGCGGGCGCGCAGCCAGATATAGACGGTATTGGCCAGCCCGGTGATGACGATCATCCCGAAGGCCAGCGCGTAGCCGAGGTTGGGGCTGCCCAGCACGTCGCCCCGGATCTGCGCGTAAAGCAGGATCGGCGCGATGTTGAGCGAGGGGCCGGTCAGCGCGATGGCGGTTGCCACGGCGCCGAAGGCGTTGGCGAACAGCAAGGCCAGCGTGCCCAGGATCGACGGAAACAGGATCGGCAGCGCGACCGAGCGCCAGTACTGAAAGCCGCTTGCCCCCAGGATGGCCGCCGCCTCGCGCCATTCGCGCTTGAGGCCGTCAAGCGCGGGGGTGATGATCAGGATCATCAGCGGGATCTGGAAGAACAGATAGGTCAGGATCAGGCCCTTGGTGCTGAGCAGGTTGAAGCCCAGGAGCCGCAGGTTGATGCCCCATTCGGTGCGCAGATAGGCGGTGATCAGGCCCGCGGGCCCGATGGTGGCGATGAAGGCGAAGGCCAGCGGCACACCGGCAAAGTTCGAGGCCACGCCCGAGAATGTCACCAGCGGGTTGCGCACGCCGCGCGGCAGCCTGCCCACGGTCACGGCCGCCGCCATGGCGAAGCCGATCAGGCATCCCAGCAAGGCCGACATGAAGCTGACCTTGATCGAGACCCAGTAGGCGCTGCGGATCGAGGGCGTGTTGAGCGCCAGGATATTGTCGAAGGTGAACGCGCCCTGCGGGGTGCGGAAAGCGCCGAACACGATGTAGAGCGTCGGCAGGATCAGAAACAGAAACGTGAACGCGAAGAACGGCACCATGCCAAGCCATCGCAGCGGCGCAAATCGGCGCAGTGAAGTCATTCCTGCCATTTGTGCTTTCCCGTAAAATCGACTGACCCGACCCATGGGGCCGGGTCAGCCCGGTTGCAGCCGATGTTACTCGACGTTGGCGCCGACGATGGTATCCCAGCCAGCGACCACGGCTTCCTTGTTGCCGTTGACCTGGTCGAGGGTCGGGAACACCGCCGCGGCATAGCCTTCGGCCGGCGGCAGGGCATCCATCAGTTCCTGCGGGATAACGCCGCGCGCGGCCAGATCGTTGAAGCGGATCGGGTGGCAGTAGCCCGCCAGCCAGCCCAGCTGACCTTCATCCGAATAGAGATACTCCATCCAGAGCTTGGCAGCGTTGGGGTGCGGCGCGTAGGCGCTGATCGCCTGCACATAGACCCCGGCCAGCACGCCATCGGTCGGCACCACGACCTCGACCGGCGGGTTGCCGGCAAGGGCGTCGGCATCGGCCAGCGCGTTGTAGTCCCACTTGATCACGATCGGGGTGGTGCCCTGAGCAAGCGTCCCGGCCTTGCCGATGACCGGCACGAAGTTGCCTGCGGCGTTCAGGGCCGCAAAATACTCCAGACCGGCATTGGCTGCATCCGCACCTGCGGCCGCGCCCGTGGACATGCCCGCTGCCATCACCGCCAGGATCGCCTGGTTGGATGCGCGCGGATCGCCCGCGAGAGCCACCTGGCCGACATATTCCGGCTTCAGCAGATCCGCAAACGAGGTCGGGATGTTGGTGACCAGATCGGTGTTCACGGCAAAGGACATCACGCCGTAATAGTCGCCATACCAGTAGCCGTCGGCATCCTTGGCAGAGTCGGGGATGCTGTCCCAGGTCGAGACCTTGTAGGGCTGGATCAGCCCCTCGGCCTGCGACGACGGTCCGAAGGCCAGGCCAACGTCGATGACGTCGGGCGCCTGCGGGCCGGTGTTGTTCATGTTGGCGCGAATCGCCTCGACCTCGTCGGCCGAGCCGGCGTCGGGGTTGAGCTCGTTGACCTCGATCCCCGGATAGCGGGCCTTGAAGCCCTCGATCACAGCACCGTAGCCGCACCAGTCATGCGGCAGGGCGATGGTGGTCAGCATGCCTTCCGCGGTTGCCGCGGCCACCAGATCGTCCATCGAATCCGCGTATGCCAGCTGCGCTGTCATCAACGCGAACATGCCGGCCGATGCGGCCAGACTATGTCTCAGTTTCATAGATATCTCCCATCAGTAATCATTGCCGAAGCATTGCCGTTTCTTGGACCGGGCAGGCAAATGGATGTCCGGTCTGGCCAAGCCATTTTGTGACCGGCTTGTGCAACAAGATAACGACGGTTTCGGATTTTTGACAATCCGGTAAAAAATCGAACTGCGCATTGACCTTGCTGACCCCGCGTCATGCCCGTCCGATCCTTCCGGACCCTGGTTTTCCCCTGTCCGGAAACGCAGGATGAAATTTTCGCCGGTTTCTGCTAGCGTCAGGGGGATCGAAATCGCCCCAGGCAGCGCCGGGGCGGTAATCGGGGACGCGAACCTTGGGAGAATCGCGCCGGAAAATCCTGGATGCCGCTGGTAAGCTTGTTTGCCGGTCTGGTCTGTGTGTCGGTGTGCTGGCCGCATGGCTTGCGGGCTCGGTCCCGGCCTGGGCGCAGGTCGATCTCTTTGATCTGGTCGGGCGGTCGCAGGGCGGCACCGCCGCCATCCCCGCCGAGGGCAGCACCGGCCGGGCCGATATCGACTTCCGGGTCGAGATTGCCGGGATACCGGGCGCCGCGCCGGTCATGGTCGCCCCCGGCGATGACGCGGTGCTGGTGGCCTTCGCCGGCGCCGAACTGACTTTGCATGACGTGGTGCTGCGCCAGGAAGGCGGCACCCAGTTCGCGCTCTATGTCGATGGCGGCACCGTCTCCTTGCGCGACTGCCGGATCGAGGGGCCCTTCGATACCGCCATCTACGTGGTGTCGGGCAGCGTCAGCATCGAGAATTGCCAGATCGGCGGCGCGGGCTACGGCATTGCGGTCCAGCCGGGGGCAGAGCTGGCGCTGGCCGATGTGTCCATCGCCGATGCGGGGCAGGTGGCGCTCTACATCGACAGTGCAACCCTCGCGGCCTCGGGGCTGACGGTGGCCAATGGCGGTGTGAACGCCGTCTACCTGCAAGGGGCGGCGATTGCCCGGCTGGCCGATCTGGCGCTGTCCGGGCCGTCCGACATCCTGCTGGCCGTGGTGGGCGGACCGCAGGTCAGCGTCAGCGGCGCGCATCTGACCGCGCAGGGCGGCACCGGCATTCTGGCGCAGGATGCGGGTGCGGTCAGCCTCGGGGACATCACCGTGGACGGCAGCGCCGCGACCGGCATCTATGTCCAGGGTGGCGGGCCGGTGACGATTGACGGATTTTCCGTCACCGCCGCCGAGACCGGCGTCCAGCTCAACGGGGTGCGCGCTCCGGGCAGCGGCCTGCGCAACGGGGCGATCACCATGGGCCCGGGCGGCTACGGTCTGGCGCTGATCGACAGCCCCGGCGCGCGGGCGGATCATGTGCGCGCCACCGGGGGCGATGTGGGGTTCCTGCTGCAAGGCGATGTCAGCGGCAGCGCGGTCGGCAACAGCGCGGCGACCGGGCAGTCGCTCTATGCCGCGCTGGCGCAGGACGTGCCCGACCCGGGCGGCGCGCCGCCGGTGCAGGTCAGCGATACCAGCCTGATCGCCACCGGCGATGCGCTGGCCTTCGCCGCATTCGATGCCGCATCGGTGGCGCTTTCCAACAACCGGGTGGTGGCGCAGGGGAGGGTGGCGGTCTATGCCGACCGGTCGTCGATCTCGGGCTTTGATGGCAACCTGATCGTCACCGCGCCAACCGAAATTGACCGCGACGTGGTGCTGACCAACCTCGAAACCGGGGCGCGGCGGTTCTTGGTCGATGGACCGACCGAGCCGCTGGCGGGGCTGACGCCGCCGCGCGGGCAAAGCGCGCAGATCAGCTTTACCGACCTGATCGAGCGGCCCGACCTCGATCTGGAGACCCGCTCCGACATCGCCGATTTCGCCGATTTCGGCGCCGGCCTCGCCGGGCTGGAACTGGCGCTGGCCGAGCGTCCGGCGGCTGCCGTTGCGGCGGGGGCCAGCCTCACGCTGGCACCGCCGGCGCCGGGCTGGACATGGGGCGCG
Organism: Pseudomonadota bacterium; assembly: GCA_963205075.1. GTDB lineage: Bacteria > Pseudomonadota > Alphaproteobacteria > Rhodobacterales > Rhodobacteraceae > KLAP22. The sequence goes on from CAUJIU010000118.1 coordinate 12,169, forward strand.
CGCGCCTTCGAGATGACCCTGCGCCCGACCAGCGGTCCGCCGGTCATCGCCGGCCCCGCCGATTTCCCGCTGACGCTGCCGCCGGGGCTTTACGAGCTGCGCATCGGCGGCGAGGTGACCGGCGTGGTCGATGTGTCGGCCGATACCGACCTGGCGCTGACCCAGCCGCCCGCGCCCTACATGGTGTCGCGCGCGGCGGATGGCAGCCTCAGCCGCGGGGTATCGTTGCAGCCGCGGGCAGACAACGCGCTGGCGGCCTTGCTCGCCGGGTTCCGGCCACAGCGACAGGGCGAATGGATGGGCTACGCCCCCTATGCCCAGCCCCGCGCCGCGCCTGACCCGGATCTGGTCCGCCAGGCCGTGACCGAGGCGCGCGCCCGGCTGCCCGAGGTGCTCGCGGCCTATGAGCGCGCCAGCGGCCCCGATGACGGGCCGGCGCGCAACGCCAGCTGGCAGATCCAGCAGATGTATTTCGCGCTGCTGGGCGCCTTTGGCGAGGAAGGGACCGGCGACTGGATATTCGACAGCTTCAGCGGCGACAGCCTGACGCCCGAAGCCATCGCCGCTGTGGCCCGCACCGAGATGCGCCTTGGCACGCTCGCGCAGGGCCGTCTGCGCCGCGAGGCGCTGGCCCGCCTGGGTGCAGCGCCCGATGACCCCCAGACCCGCGCCATCGTCGAGGCCTTCGCCCGCACCGGCGACCAGTCCGGCCTGGCGGCGCTGGCCGAACTGCACCGCCGCATGGTGGCGCAGGCCGCCCCGGGCGACGTGGTCAATTACGGGCTGGCGACGCTGGTTCTGGCCCCGCCCGCCGAGGTGCTGCCGCTTTTCCGCGCCTATCTGGAACGGCTGCGGGTTGCCGGCGAGATCTATGCCGCGGGCGGCGAGGTTGCCTGGGAGAACCAGGGCTCGATCCAGATCTGGCGCGATGCCGGGCTGGCGATGGCGATGCTGGCGACCCATGGCGAGCCGGCCGACCGGGCGCTCTTTGACATCCCGGTTCCGGTTCCCGCCGGGATCGAGGGGCTTCTGCCCTTCGTGCGCGACCCGGCGCGGCTGGCGGCTTCGCTGTTTGGCGCGGACGGGCCGGTGCCGGACTGGCGGCGCTATGGCTGGTCATACCGCCATGGCAAGCTGGTCTGCGATGCCATCAACCTGCGCCCCGCCGCCGACCGCGCCCGGATCGAGACCGAAATCCGCGCGGTGATGCGCGACATGGTGCTCAACGACCTGATCGAGGATTTCTGGTCCAGGTCGGCGGATGAACGCGACCGGACCTTTCGCTCTGTCGAATTTGCCTTCGACCTGTCGGAGGCGCATTGCCTGCTCAACGGCTCGGTGCTGGAGATCGGCGGCAATGCCGAGGATGAAGAACGCAACAAGTTCGAGAACAACGACTACAACCCCGACTGGTGGGTGCGCCCGGTCCGCGCCCGGCGGGCGATGGAAAGCTTCGGGCGGGGCGAGCCCTATCCCGGCTTTCGCGGTCTGGCGCCCTTCGCCTGGGAGGATCTGCGCGGCTGGATGGGGCAGGCCGGTGCCGACCCCGGTCTCCTGCGCGCCTTCGAGCTGTATCACCGCCTGCTGAACGACGGTTTCGTCAACGATTTCGACTATTTCACCCATGGGGCAGAGCAGCGCCTGTTCCGCCTGCGCAGCGAGGGCGGCAACGGCTCGATCAGCATCGCGGGCCAGGTCAATGTCCGGCCGCTGCGCGACGGCGCGGACCTGGTGCTGGCCATCCAGCACAACATCCTCTCGCCCGATTTCGGCGGTCTGGCCGCGATGATCACCGCGCCCGACCGCGAGCCCTATGAGGCCGATTTCCGCCGCCGGATGTTCGATGCGGTGGTGCTGGAGCGCGACGGGGTGCCGATCCCGGTCCAGTTCGAGCGCACGACGCCCCAGGGTGTGCACCTGTTCCGTGCCGCCGGGGTTACGGACCTGACCGGCCTCACGCTGCACATCACCATGCGCTTTGTGGAGACCACATGGGCGCTGGACTATGCGCTCTATGACAGCACGCTGGCGATACTGGAGCGGCGCGACGCAACAAGGGTCGAGGTGCCGCAATGATCCGCCCGGCTCTCCTTGCTGCACTGGCCCTGGTCCTCGCCCCTGTGACCGCCTCGGCGCAAGACGAGGAGGCCTGCGAGCGGGCGCAGGGCGCCATCTTCGGGGCGCCCTTTACCCTGTCCTACGCCTTCCCGGTCTCGCGCCCGCCCAGCGAGGAGCCGCTGCCCGCCAGCGACGGGCTGTTCCCCGACGCGGGCGGCGGCGGCGCGGCTGTGGCTGCGGCCTGCGTCGGCGGCGGCATCGTCGGGGCGCTCAACTGCGTGACCGAGGCCATCGCCGGGGCCGGATCGGAAGCGTCCGCGCCGCCGCCCGACCTGCCGGAGGATGGCGCCGAAACGTCCGCCCAGCCCGATCCGACGGGCACGGAGCCCGAGGCCGATGACGGCATGGTGCATCTGACCATGACCTTCCAGCCGGTGTTCCAGACCGGCGATCCGGTGACGGTGAGCCTGCGCGCCGCCGGTCCGACCGACATCCGGCGCCCCGAGAACTTCACCGACCAGAACGCGCGTGAACTGGCGGGCCGGGTCGCGCAGCAGATGGCCATCCTGCGGGCATGGCGGGCCGAGCTCGATGCCGGACAGGTGTCCGACGTGGTCGGCGGTGCGCCCTTCAGCCCGGGCATGCCCTTCACCACCCCCGGCGCCATGGCCGAAGGCCCGCCGCCGGGCATGACCCTGCCGGCCTCCTGCGCCTCGCTGTTCCGCTTGCAATCGGAGCGCGCCGCGCTGCTGACCATGCGGCAGGGCTCGGCCGAGCGGATCAAGCGGCTGGAGGACATCATCAAGGCCGAGCGCGAAAAGGCCGGGGTGCTGGGCTATTTCTGGGACAGCGAATATGTCGACCGGGCCGAGCGCGCACTGGAGCGCGAACGCGCGCGGCTGGCGGCGATTGACCGCGAGATCGGCGAGCATGACGCGGCCATCGCCCGCCGCGACCGGCGTCTGGATGCCGATGACCACGACCGCGAGATCGCGGCGATCAAGGCCGATCCCGCCCGCCTTGCCGCCGAAACCGCCCGCCGCCGCGAGGCCGCGATTGCCGCCGCTCAGGATCAGGCGCGGATGCGCTGGAACCTGATCGAGGGCGAACAGGCCTATGCCCGCAGGCTGGCCGCCTATGACGCGCTGATCGCGCGCGCCGAGTCCGAAGGCAACTCGGTCGCTGCAGAGGCGCTGCGGTCCGCCCTCGGGGGGCTGGAAGGCGCTGGCGCCA
>CAUJIU010000119.1 GCA_963205075.1 Pseudomonadota bacterium
CTGCCTGCCGTGGCGTCGATACTGCCCTAGCAATGGGCGCGCCAGCAGCGACCGTCAAGCGGTCGAACAGATTTGCCGGCCGACTGGCCCGGCGGCATGAACCGACTTTAAATCACTGTTTCTATTTCCAATTCTGTATAATCGCGTTGTTGGTGTCGCTCATCTTCTTCATGATGTTCGACATCATCTGCACCATCTGGCTTTGTCTTGACAGCAAATCTTGAATTTGCAGCATGTTAAGCTGTCCTCCGCACTGGCCGAGCGCCTGATCCCGGATCTCGACCTCGGCTACGCTGTCTTCGGGGCGCACCGCCATGCACCACTGCCGGTGCCCGGCATAGTCCGCAGACCACCTGCCGCCGGTAAACCCGCAGCCCTTGTCGATGGCGGCCTGGTTCTGCAACACCGCCAGATTGGCGTAGGCATCGCAGGAGGCCCCCCGTTCGACACAGAATTGCAGCGCTTCTTCGCGGGCGTTGTACTCGTGCGCCAGTTCTTCCCGCCCGACGCCGGGTTGCAGGCACCATGTTTCATGGGCGGCGTAGTCGTCGCTCCAGCCCGCTCCGCCATAGCCGCAGCCGAGCGCCTGATTGCGCCGGTTCTGGTCCAGCGCCGTGTTGGCGTAGGACTCGCATGTCGCCGCCTGTTGCGCGCTCACCGGCCCTGCCAGACCGGCCGCAACCAGCACGCAGACCGCAAGGGCGCGCCGGGTGCTGCTTGCCGTGCGGGGCCGCTGAAGGAATTGGAGTATGGTCACCATGTCCGTGCCCTCCGCTGTCGGGCAGCGCCGGGCACCGGAAACACAGATGCAACCGACCCGGAACCGCCATGCATCTCCGCGGCCCCGCCAAGGGCTCGCCGCCCCGGGCGCGACCACGCCGCGATGTTACGCCCGCGCGGGATCATCGGCAACGCATTCATGGCGGGACCGATCGTCGCGGCGCAACGCACCGCCTGCGCAGGTGCGAGCAGGCTCCGACCTCGCCTTACCCATGCCGGTGCTTGAACGCTTGCGATTTCTTTCCTAATCTTGTCTCGCGGCAAGAAACTGTAAAACTACGCACAACTTGATGAGGCAGGGATGACACGGAAAACTCCGAAAATCAGAAACATGGAGGAGTTTGCATCGGTCAGCGGCCTGTCGCGGCCCACTGTCTCGAAATACTTCAACGACCCCGAAAGCGTGCGCGCATCCACGCGGGCGCGCATCGAGCAGGCGCTGGAGCACTACGACTATCGCCCCAACATCTACGCCATCAACCAGAACCGGAAGTTGACGAAAAACGTCGGCATCGTGGTGCCCTATCTGGCGGACCCGTTCTTTGCCGAGATCGCGCGCAATGTCGAACAGCGCTGCATCGATGCGGGGTTTCGCCCGACCCTCTACAGCGCCCATGGCGACCCGGCGCTGGAGGTGGAAATCCTTGACAGCCTTCGCTCGCTGAAGCCGGCGGGCGTGCTGATGGCGCCGCTGGGGCGTTCATCCATCCGGGCCGAGATCGAGAAGTTCTGCGGTCACGTGCCCACAGTGCTGTTTGACAGCAACATCCCCGACCTCGGGCTGGCCTTCGTGGGGTCCAACAACACCCAGTTCTCGATGCTGATGGTCGAGTATCTGTGCCGAACCGGCGAGCCGCCCTGCTTTCTCGAGATGCGGACCCCCTCGAACCCCAACGCCAACAAGCGGCGCCAGGGGTATCTGGACGCGATGGCGCGGCTTGGCCTTGAGCCCAAGGTCGTCAGGATCGACGGCGAGGGCTGGGCGTTCGAGGAGATCGGCCGCGCCGGGGCGCACGGGGTCTTCGATGCCGGCGGCTTTCCGTCAACGACCGTGCTGTGCAGCAATGACCGGCTGGCGATCGGCGTTCTGACCGCCTGCTGGGAAAAGGGCATCCGCGTGGGCATTGACGGCGAGGCAACGATTCGGGTTGCCGGGCAGGACGATCACCCGCTTGCGCGCTACACCTGCCCGCCGCTGACCACCATCGCGCAGGACTATGAAGCCATTTCCAGCCACGCCGTGAACACGCTGGCCAGGGCGGTCGAGGGCGAGAAAAAGCCCCATGAAACAACACTCTTCGAGGGCAAGCTGGTCATGCGATATTCTGCGTGAGTTAACTTATCTCTTTACTCGCGTAAAAAATAAATTGACGGCGCGTCATGTAAGCCCGTAGTGTCAGGGTGCAACATCCAGTCACAGGGAGGTATGGGATGTACTTGAGGAACGCACTTTGCACGGCAAGCGCGGTTGCCATGATTGCGGGCGCGGCCAATGCGGCCGACTCGCTCACCATCGCGATCGTCAACAACGGCCACATGATCAACATGCAGAAGGTGGCCGAGGCCTACACCGCCGAGACCGGCGTCGAGCTGAACTGGGTCTCGCTCGAGGAAGGCGTCCTGCGCGAGCAGGTGACTTCCGACACCGCCACCGGTGGCGGCCAGTATGACGTCATCAACATCGGCATGCAGGAAGCTCCGATCTGGGGCGCTGCCGGCTGGATCGAGCCGCTGAACTTCAGCGCCGAATACGACGTTGACGACATCCTGCCCGCAATCCGCAACGGCCTGTCCTACGAAGGCCAGCTCTACGCCGCGCCGTTCTACGGCGAATCGTCGATGGTCATGTACCGCAAGGACCTGACCGACGCTGCCGGCGTCACCATTGCCGACAACGACAGCTGGGACAATGTCATGGCCGCAGCCGCAGCCATCCACGACCCCGATAACGGCGTCTATGGCGTCTGCCTGCGCGGCAAGCCGGGCTGGGGCGACAACATGGCCTTCATCACCACGGTGGTGAACTCGTTTGGCGGCGCCTGGTTCGACAAGGACATGCATCCGGTGCTGGACAGCGCCGAATGGAACGCCGCGATCCACTTCTATGTCGATCTGCTGAGCAACTACGGTCCTCCGGGCTCGGAAGGCAACTCGTTCAACGAGATCCTCGCGCTCTACAACGAGGGCAAGTGCGGCATCTGGATCGACGCGACCATCGCGGCCTCATTCCTGACCGTCGACGGTGTTGCCTATGCCCAGTCGCCCAATGCCGGTAACCCGGTGGGTGCGAACTGGCTGTGGGCCTGGGCCATGGCCATTCCGGCCGGTTCGCCCAATGCCGAAGCCGCTGCCGACTTCATCGAATGGGCAACCTCCAAGGAGTATGTCCAGGCCGTCGGCAACCATCCTGACTTTGGCTGGGCCTCGGTTCCGACCGGCCAGCGCGCCTCGACCTACGCCATTCCCGAGTTCCAGGCGGCTGCCGGCTTTGCCGCCGCCGAACTGGCCGCCATCGAGAGCGCGGCCCCGGAAGCGACCGACCTGAAGCCCTATGTGGGCGTCCAGTTCGCCTCGATCCCGGAATTCCCGGAAATCGGCTCGGCTGTGGCTCAGGAAATGGCCGCCGCCCTGTCGGGCGCCAAGTCGGTCGAGGATGCTCTGGCAGCCTCGCAGGCCGCCGCGGACGCGATCATGCAAGAGGCCGGCTACTACTAAGCCCCCAAACGCCTCCCCGAGGGTCCGGCAAGGCCGGGCCCTCACCCCAAAGTTCTGCCGCCCCTGACGATAAGCCTTTCCTGCGGCGACGCCCATCCGAATACTCCAAGAACATGTCATGCCAAGCGACGGTTTCGTCTTGCTGAGAGGAGCGACCCATGTCCGATAGAAGGCTTCCCCGACTTCTGCAAACTCCGGCGGTCCTGCTTCTGCTGGTCTGGATGCTGGTCCCCCTGAGCATGACGCTGTTCTTTTCCTTCATCCGCTACGTGCTGAACAACACGATCCGCCCCGAATGGACCACCCCCAGCCTCAGCAACTGGCGCGGGTTCGGGAATTACGAGTTCGTTCTCAACAGCAAGGACTTTGTCCTGGCCATCCAGAACAGCCTGCTGATCGTGTGCAGCATCCTGTTTCTGACCGTCATTTTCGGCGTCCTGATCGCGGTGCTGATCAACAAGTCGTTTCCCGGCCAGGGAATTGTACGGGTGCTGCTGATCTCGCCGTTCTTCGTCATGCCGGCGGTCAATGCCGTGCTCTGGATCAACATGATCCTCGATCCGGTGCTGGGCCTGCAGGGCATCGCGGTGGCCGGCATCAACGGTATCGTCGACAACCTGCAGACCATGCCGGTCCTTGGCGGGTTCTTCTCGCTCTGGCCCGATTTCGCCCCGATATCCTTCCGCGCCACCCAGACCTCGGCCTATGCGGTCATCATGATGGTCACCTGGCAGTGGACGCCCTTCGCGGTGCTGATCTTCATGACCTCGCTGCAGTCCGAGGACCAGCAGCAGAAAGAGGCCGCCATTCTGGACGGAGCCGGCCTGTGGTCGCAGTTCCGCTTCCTGACCCTGCCGCATCTGGGCCGCCCGATCGCCATCGTGGTGATGATCCAGGCGATCTTTCACCTGTCGCTCTATGCGGAAATCGAAATCGTCAGCCGGGGCAACGGCAACAAGAACCTGCCCTATCTGATCGGTGAATTTGCCAACAACAACATCGGCGCCGCCAGCGCAACCGGCATCTTCGCAGTCATCCTTGCCAACATCGTAGCGATCTTCCTGCTGCGCATGATCGGCAAGACCCTGATGGAATGAGAGGAACAGATCATGGCAATCGTTGCACAATCCTCGAGGTTCGGAACCTACGGACGGCCGGTACTGGCCTGGGCCATCGGGCTTCTGTTCTTCTTTCCGATCTTCTGGATGGTCCTGACCAGCTTCAAGACCGACGCCGACGCGGTGAAACCCGAATTCCTGTTTACCTTCACGCCGACGCTCGAGAACTATCTCAACATGACGGCGAACTACGACTACTGGCGCTTTGCGACCAACTCGGTCATCACCTCGGTTTTCGCGACGCTGTTCTCGCTGGTTGTCGGCATCCCTGCCGCCTATGCGATGGCCTTCAACCCCAGCCGGGCCACCAAGGACGTGCTGATGTGGATGCTGTCGACCAAGATGCTGCCGGCGGCGGCGGTTCTCTACCCGATGACCTTCCTGACCAAGAGCCTGGGGCTGTTCGATACCCATTTCCTGGTCGTGCTGGTGCTCTGCCTGATCAACCTGCCGATCGTGGTCTGGATGCTGTTCACCTATTTCAAGGAGATCCCGAAGGACATCATCGAGGCCGGCAAGATGGACGGCGTCAATACCTGGGGCGAGATCAGGGAGATCCTCATTCCGCTGGCCTGGGGCGGCATTGCCTCGACCGCACTTCTGGCCTTCATCTTCTGCTGGAACGAGGCCTATTGGACGGTCCGCCTGACCACCACCGACGCGGCCACCCTGTCCAAGCTCATCGAAGGTAACCGCGCGCCGGAAGGCTTGTTCTTCGGGCGCCTGTCCGCCGTATCCACGGCTGCCGTCGGGCCGATCGTGGTCCTGGGGTGGTTCTGTCAGAAACAACTGGTCAAGGGCTTGACCTTCGGCGCTGTGAAATAGGGGAAGATCATGGGACGTATCGTACTTGACAATGTGACCAAGAGTTTCGGTGAAACGCAGGTCATTCCGCCTCTGAACCTGACCATCGAAGACGGTGAATTCGCGGTGTTCGTGGGCCCTTCGGGCTGCGGAAAATCCACCCTGCTGCGGATGATCGCGGGGCTGGAAGACCTCACCTCCGGCAATATCGCCATCGACGACAAGGTGGTGACCGAAGTGCCGCCCTCCAAGCGCGGCCTGGCGATGGTGTTCCAGTCCTACGCGCTCTATCCGCACATGACGGTGCGCAAGAACATCGGATTTCCGCTGCGCATGGAGAAGATGAGCCAGGCGGAGATTGACAAGCGGGTCGAGACGGCGGCCAAGTCGCTCAACCTGACGGACTATCTGGACCGCAAGCCCGGCCAGCTGTCGGGCGGCCAGCGCCAGCGCGTCGCCATCGGGCGCGCCATCGTCCGCGACCCTTCGGCCTTCCTGTTCGATGAACCGCTGTCAAACCTCGATGCCGCGCTGCGCGTCGGCATGCGGCTCGAGATCAGCGAGATGCATGAGCGCATGCAGACGACCATGATCTACGTGACCCACGACCAGGTGGAAGCGATGACCATGGCCGACAAGATCGTCGTGCTGCAGGCGGGGGTGATCGAACAGGTCGGAACGCCGCTCGATCTCTACAACAAGCCGCAAAACCTGTTCGTGGCCGGCTTCATCGGCTCGCCCCGGATGAACTTCACCGAAGGCGAGGAGGCCCGAAAGCGCGGGGCGCATACCATCGGCATCCGGCCCGAGCATATCGACGTTGTCGCCAGCGGCGGCGTCTGGAACGGCAAGGTCGGCGTGGCCGAGCATCTTGGCTCGGACACCTTCCTGCATGTGCATGACACCGGCCTGGCCGAGACGATCACGGTGCGCGCACCGGGCGAAGTCACGATGAAATACGGTGACAGGATCAGCCTGGCCCCGCGCGAGGACCTGATCCACAGGTTCGACGCCCAGGGTCTGCGGATCGGGTGAGGCTTTCGGGCGCGAGGCTCCGGCCAGGTATCGCGCGCATACGCTGACCGTCGGAACTCCGGCGCCATGCGGGGAATGGATTCGATGAAACTGAGCAACAAGACCCTGGGCGCGCTTCCCGCCGATGTCCTGCGACCGACCTTTGACCGTGCCAGGCTGACACCGGGCATCGTTCATATCGGTCTTGGCAATTTCCACCGCGCCCACCAGGCATGGTATCTGCACCGGCTGATGCAGCGGGGCCAGGCGCTGGACTGGGCGATCATCGGCGCCGGGGTGCGGCCCTACGATGCCGCCATGCGTGAACGGCTGATGGCCCAGGACTGCCTGACCACCCTGATCGAACTTGGCCCGGATACCAGCGCGGTGGAAGTCATCGGCTCGATGATCGACTACCTGCCGATCGAGGAGGGCAACGGCCCGCTGATCGCGCGCATGGCGCGGCCCGATATCCGCATCGTCGCCCTGACGGTGACCGAGAGCGGATATTTCATCGACCCGGCGACCAAGGGCTTCAATGCCGGGCATCCCGACATCCTGCATGATGCCGCCAACCCGGCGGCTCCGAAGACGGCCTTTGGCGCCATGGTCGCGGCCCTGCGGTTGCGCCGTGACGGCGGCGCCGGCCCGTTCACCGGGCTTTCCTGCGACAATCTGCAAGGCAACGGCGATATCCTGCGTCAGACCGTGGTTTCACTTGCGCGACTTTCGGACCCCGATCTGGCCGGCTGGATCGACGCAAACTGCACATTTCCCAACTCGATGGTGGATTGCATCGTCCCCGCGACCGGCCCCAACGAATTGGCGCTGGCCCGGCAATCGGGCATCGAGGATGCGAGTCCCGTCACCCATGAGGACTTCCGCCAATGGGTCATCGAGGACGATTTCTGCGCCGGCCGCCCGGACTGGAGCGCGGTTGGCGCCCAGTTCACCACCGACGTCCACGATTTCGAGATGATGAAGATCCGCATCCTCAATGGCGGCCATCAGGTGATCTCGGTCGCGGCCGAAATCCTGTCAGTCGCCACCATTGCCGAATGCATGCAACACCCGCTGATCGGGCGCCTGTTCCAGAAAGTGGCGCGTGACGAGGTGGTTCCGCACCTGAGGCCGGTGCCGGGCATGACGCCCGAGGCCTATGTGGACCTGATCCATCGCCGTTTCGCCAACCCCAGGATCGTCGACACGACGCGGCGCGTGGCCTTCGACGGCTCATCGCGCCATCCAGGCTTCGTCCTGCCATCGGTCCGCGAGGGGCTGGCAGCGGGCGCGCCGATCGGGGGTCTGGCGCTGGTCGAGGCCGCCTGGGCCCGCATGTGCGACGGCACGCGGCAAGACGGCAGCATCATCGAGCCCAACGACCCGAACTGGAGCGATCTGACCAGACAGGCGAAGCTGGCCCGCAACTCGGCGTCCGTATGGCTGGACATGCGCCAGATCTACGGCGACCTGGCCGACGCGCCGCGCTTTGCCGACAGCTTTGCGAGATGGCTCGGCATCATCTGGGACGACGGGCTGGAAGCGGCGATCTCGGCCTATCTGGACAGCTGACCGACCGCCGGCCCCAGACCGGCCCGTGTCGCGTGCAAATTCAGGTCGCGCGCGGAGCCAGGCGCCGCCCGCCGGGTTTCGACAAGGAACGCGCCGGCACCTTGGTTCTGGCTGGCGCTAGTCGCAATCCTGAAAGCGGGTCTCCGTGCAAACCCGAGCACGGCGTTGCGCTTCGGCAATCTCGGCGGCTGTCATTTGCCTTTCGACCCGATCGCGGTTGGCCTGCCCGTCCTGATTGCCGCTGGCACCCGAAATGTTGAACCACATATGGGCCGTCACCAGGTCCGGACCCACGCCGTCGCCAGCCTCGTACAAGGCGCCCAGATTGTTCTGCGCGGCGGCGTGGCCCTGAACGGCCGCCAGACGGTACCACCGGGCGGCTTCGCCATAGTCCTGAGCAATGCCGGCCTGGCCGAATTCGGACATGACACCAAGGTTGTTCTGGGAACTGGCGTAGCCCTGCGCGGCGGCTAGCCGATACCACCGGGCGGCTTCGACAAGGTCCGCCGCGACGCCCTGGCCGATCCTGTACATGGTGCCCAGATTGTTCTGGGAAATGGCGTGGCCCTGCGCGGCGGCCAGCCGGTACCACCTGATTGCCTCGGCATAGTCCTGGGGAACGCCCAGACCATCGTAGTACATGTTGCCCAGATTGCTCTGCCCTGCGGCGCTACCCTGTTCGGCGGCAAGGCGGTACCAGTTGACCGCTTCGACATAGTCCTGCGCCACGCCGTCGCCAAACTCGTACAAGGTGCCCAGATTGCCCTGTGCTCTGGCATCGCCCTGCGCGGCCGCCAGCCGATACCATCTTGCGGCCTCGGCGTAGTCCTGCGCCACGCCTCGGCCAAATTCGTACATGACACCCAGATTGCTCTGGGAAACGGCGTCGCCCTGAATGGCGAGCGGCAACCACTGGTCAAATGCCGCCGCGTAGTCGCCCGAGTCATAGGCCGCCAACCCCCTGGCGAAGTCCTGCGCCAGCACGCTCAACGGCATCGACAAGACCAATCCAGCGGCAATTGCCCGGAGAACCTTCATCGCCACCTCCCCTGCAGGCGCATAATGATGGCAATCGCGCGTCAATCAAGCCCCGAGGCCGGCTGGAAGCATGGCCCGGCCAATTTGGACCCTGCCGGCCCGGTCCAAGAGGCAGACAACCAGTTAACAGGAGAGCGACAAACGACACATCACCTGTCGCGCCATGGTACCTTGCGAGTTATGCTGAAGTTTGCGGGATATCGTGGTGCCCGGGGGCGGAATCGAACCACCGACACGAGGATTTTCAATCCACTGCTCTACCCCTGAGCTACCCGGGCACGGGACAGCGTTTCCGCTTGGGTGGCGGCGTTGTAGTCGGGGGGCGCGGGGGTGTCCAGAGGCTTTTTGCCCAAGGATCAATGCGCGGTATCGCGGTCTTCGCCGGGCTCGTTTTCGATGCTTTCGGCTTCGTCATCCGGGGCGGCGGGGACCCGGTAGGAGCCGGTCAGCCACTTGGCCAGATCGATATCGGCGCAGCGTTTGGAGCAGAAGGGCCGGAACTCGGGCGCGCTGGGGCGGGCGCAGATCGGGCAGCTGATCATAGCGCCGCCAATGCGCCGGCCAGCGGCAGCCTTTCGCGTTTGCGCTGCAGTTCGAACAGGCCCATGGGTGACCAGCCGACCAGCGAGGTCTCGATCGGGTCGTTCTTGAAGCTGGCGCGCAGCGACTGTTCCACCTGCTTGCGATGCGCCTTGGACATCGGCGCGAAATCCACCGTGATCTGCCCGCCCAGCCCGCGCAGCCGCAGCGCGCGCGGCAGCATGCGGGCGGCGGCCAGATTGGCCTTGAGCGCGGCGGCGGGTGAGGTATCGCCGCCGGTATTGACATCAACGGCCACCAGCGCCCGGGTCGGCTCGACATACATGTGCCCGCCGTCCAGCGCGATGCGCGGGCTCTTGACCGCCTCGATCTGGTCGAGCACGCCATGGGTCTCGAAGCCGCCGTCGAGCGTGTGGATATCCGCCGCCGTCCATTCCCGGAAGGCGATGCCATGCGGCCCGTCGCCCTCGGTCAGCGCCTCGGGGTCGGTCCCCTCGGCATCGGCCAGCACCGCGCCGGCAAGGTCGCGCATCGCGGCGATGTCTTCGGCGATGATATCGGCGTCCTCGCCCTGGCAGAGCGAGCGCAGGATCAGGCCCTCGCCCTCGGGCGCACCCTCGTCAGCGATCTCGCGCAGGCGCAGCCGCTCGTTCTCGTCCACGATCTGGCGCGAGATGTTGATGCCCGGCGCGCCGGGGGTGACGATGGCATAGCGGCTCTTGAACAGCACCCGGTCGGTCACCGGAATGGCCTTGCCGCCCTCGGCATAGCCCGTGACCTGAACCAGCATCGCCTGGCCGGGCTTGAGGCCCTTGCCCTGGCGCAGAAAGCCGGTCTGGCCATCGGGCAGGCGCAGCATCATGCCGCCCTGCCCCTTCAGCGGCCGGTCACAAACTGCGCGGAAGATGGCGCCGGGGCGCGGCGCGGCGCCGTCATCGTCGATCAGCAGGTCATCAAGCCTGCCGTCGACCAGCAGCGCCGCGGCCTCGCGCCCGGCGATCCGGTCGAGGATGATTGTCCGGCCCTTCATGACTGTCTCCCAAAGATCGGATAGCCGGCGGCGGTCAGCAGCCCGACCGTTTCTGCAAGGGGCAGCCCGACCACGGCGGTGAAAGAGCCGTTGATCCACGGGATGAACGCACCCGCCGGGCCCTGGATCGCGTAGCCGCCGGCCTTGCCGGCCCAGTCCCGCGTCACCAGATAGGCGTTGATCTCGGCATCCGACAGCCGCTTGAAGGCGACCGTGGTGGTCACGTCGCGCTGCCACAGGCGCTCGCCCCGCCGCACCGCGACCGAGGTGATCACCCGGTGCCGCCGCCCCGACAGGGCATAGAGAAACGCCGCCGCCTCGCCGGCATCGGCCGGCTTGCCCATGATCCGCCGCCCCATGGCCACCGTGGTATCGGCGCACAGGACCAACTCCTGCGCGCCGGCCTCGACCGCTGCCGCCTTGGCCGCGGCAATGCGATGCACGTAGTCGAGCGGCCGCTCGCGCGGGCGCGGGTCTTCGTCGATGTCGGGCGGGCGCACGGCATCGGGCACCACGCCGATCTGAGCCAGAAGCTCCAATCGGCGCGGTGAGGCGGACCCAAGCACGAGCCTGAGGCCCGGATCGGGCCCGAGCACCGTCACCTTGGCGTCATCTGAAACGGTAGTTGATCCGACCCTTGGTCAGATCATAGGGGGTCATCTCGACCTGAACCTTGTCGCCAGCCAGAACCCGGATGCGGTTCTTCCGCATCTTGCCTGCCGTATGCGCGATGATCTCATGGCCGTTTTCCAGCTCGACCCTGAATGTCGCATTCGGCAAGAGTTCCTTCACGACACCAGGAAATTCGAGCAGTTCTTCCTTGGCCATGTGATCTCCATAATTGCGGACCGCGCCGAAGGGCGCGGACGGCGCCTAAATGCGCCCGGAACGCAGGGTTTTCAAGTGCGAATCAACCCAGACGCTGCCGGGTGACCAAATTGACCCGGCTGTCCTGCTCGCCCCAATGGGCAAAGTTGCCCACCTGCCCGGACCGGCGCGGCGCGGCGATGGCGGCGGGATCGACCTCTGCCACCACCCAGCCCGGCAGGTCGAGCGCGCCTTGCGCGATGATGCCGTCGGGCGGCAGGCCGTGATCGGGCGGGCAGAAGATGCCGGCGCGGCCAGTGCCGGTGCCGAGGATCTCGCAGGGCTCATCGCTGCCCAGCACCGGCGACTGCACCACCAGGCACTGGCCCTCGATGGCGCGCGCCCGGCAGGACTGGCGCACCCGGGTGAGGCCCGCGGCCAGATCGGTGGCCGAGGGCACGAGGATCACCTGGGCGCCCGCCTCCACCTGGGCACGCGCCAGCAGCGGGAATTCGCAGTCATAGCAAATCAGCACGCCGATGGCGCCCAGCGCGGTGTCGAAGACGCGCAGGTCACGGCCCGCCACCAGCCCCATGTCCTCGCGCTCATAGGGGGTCAGGATCAGCTTGTCCTGCGCCACGGCAGAGCCATCCGGCGCCACCAGCCAGGCGCGGTTGACCACGCCATCGGCCGTCGCGGCGCAGAGCGAACCGGCAAGGATGTGCACGTGGTGCCGCCGCGCAAGGCGGCGGTGCAGGTCAAGCCATGCCCCCTCGCCCGCCGCCATGCGGTCGCGCCAGACGGTGGCAGGCGGGTTGTCAGCCCTCGCGCCCAGCATGGCGATCTCGATGCCGCCATATTCGGGAAACAGCAGCAGTTCCGCCCCCTGCCCGGCCGCCTCGGCCACCCAGCCGTCAAGCTTGCCCTCCAGCGCCGCCAGATCGGCGTGCCAGCCGGGGCGATAGAGGCTGGTGGCGATCTTCATGGCTCCTGCTCCCGCGGGGGACCCCAGCGGTCGACCAGCCGCTTGATGATCTGGTCGCGGCTGTTGCGATAGCTGGCCAGCCGCTCGGCGCGGGTTTCGCCCAGCCCGGTCGGGTCGAGGATCGGCCAGTATTCGACCGTGAGATGAAACAGCCGCGTCAGTTCCAGCGCCTGCCGCTGGCTGGCCGGCGACAGGGCCAGCACCAGATCGAAGGAAGACAGGTCATCGCCCCATTGCTGCATCTCGTCGAAAGAGCGCGAGCGGTGGCGGTGCAGATGCACCCCGATCTCGTCGCAGACGGCGATGGCAAAGCCGTCGATCTCCATGTCGTTGCGCACGCCGACCGACTGGATATAGCAGTCGGTGCCGTAGAACTTCTTCATGATGCCTTCCGCCATGGGCGAGCGGACGGCGTTGTGATCGCAGCAGAAAAGCACGGACTGCGGCAGCGGCTGAGGCTTCTGGGTCTCGTCCACGCCTCAGCCCCCGAAATGCAGGACGCAGATCAGGGTGAACAGGCGGCGCGCGGTGTCGGTATCGACCTCGGCCTTGCCTTCGAGCCGTTCCTGCAACACCCGCGCGCCCTCGTTGTGGATGCCGCGCCGCGCCATGTCGATGGTCTCGATCTGGCTGGGCGCGGCGGTCTTGACCGCGTCGAAATAGCTGGCGCAGATCTGGAAATAGTCCTTCACCACCTGCCGGAACGGCCCCAGCGAGAGGTGGAACTCGCCTGCGGGCTCATTGGCCTCGGTGGCGATGTCGAACACCAGCCGCCGCTCGCGGATCGACAGTTTCAGCGCGTAGGGTCCGTCAGGCGCCGCGCGGCCATCGCGGCCGGGCAGCGCGAAGTTGTTGTCCTCCAGCAGGTCGAAGATGGCGACCTTGCGCTCCTGCTCGATCTCGGGCGTGGGGGCGGGCAGGCCGGCATCGTCAAGCTCGATATGAGTGATCTTGCTCATGTCACCCTGCCTCGTTGATCCGGTCGAGCCGGGCGCGCACCGAAAGCCCGTGGGCCTGCAAGCCCTCGGCGCGGGCCAGCGTTTCGGCCGCCGGGCCGATGGCGGCAAGTGCCGCGGGCGTCATGCGCGAGATCGTGGTGCGCTTGAGGAAATCCATCACCGACAGCCCCGACGAGAACCGCGCCGAACGCGCCGTGGGCAGCACGTGGTTGGGACCGCCGACATAGTCGCCGATGGCCTCGGGCGTGTAGGCGCCCATGAAGATGGCGCCGGCATGGCTGATCTGCGCCGCCAGCGCCTCGGGGTCGGCCACGCACAGCTCCAGATGCTCGGCGGCGATCCGGTCGGCGAGCCTTGCCGCCTCGCCCAGGTCGCGCACGGTGATGACCGCGCCGAAGTCGCGCCAGCTGGCCGCGGCGATGGCGCGCCGGTCGAGCGTTTGCAGCCGCGCCGCGACCGCCTGCCCGACCGCCCGGCCAAACCCGGCATCGTCGGTGATCAGGATCGACTGGGCACTCTCGTCATGCTCGGCCTGGCTGAGCAGGTCGAGCGCAATCCAGTCGGGGTCGTTGTCACGGTCAGCGATCACCAGGATCTCGGATGGCCCGGCGATCATGTCGATGCCGACCGCGCCAAAGACCCGGCGCTTGGCGGCGGCGACATAGGCGTTGCCGGGGCCGGTGATCTTCACGACGGGCTTGACGCTCGCGGTGCCATACGCCAGCGCCGCAATCGCCTGCGCCCCGCCGATGCGATAGATTTCGTCCACGCCGGCGATCCGGGCGGCCAGCAGCACCAGCGGATTGGCCAGCCCGCCGGGCGTCGGCACGGTGATGGCCAGCCGCCTGACCCCCGCCACCTTGGCGGGGATGGCATTCATAAGCACCGAGGAGGGGTAGGAGGCCAGCCCCCCCGGCACGTAAAGCCCCGCCGCCGCGACCGCGCTCCAGCGCCAGCCCAGCGTGGCGCCCTGCGCGTCGGTCCACTGGTCGTCCTGCGGCATCTGGCGGGCGTGATAGGCGCGGATGCGCGCGGCGGCCAGTTCCAGCGCCGCGCGATCCGCCGGCGTGACCCGGGCGCATTCCGCCTCGATCTCGGCGGGCGAAAAGCGCAAGGTCTGCGGCGTCAGCGTCTGGCCGTCAAAGCGCGCCGTCAGCTCGATCAGCGCCGCGTCGCCACGCTGGCGCACATCGGCGATGATGGCAGCCACGGCGGCATCGACATCGGGCGCATCCTCGCGCTTGGCCGACAGAAGCGCGCGAAAGCGGGCTTCGAAATCGGCGGCCTGCGTGGTCAGGATCTGGGGCATCGGCAAACTCCTCGTCCGCCCCACATACAAGCACGGGCAGGCGGCTTCAATGCGGGCCGGGTCAGTCGTCCAGCCGCCGGATCAGCAGGATTTCATCGAGAAAGCGGCCCTTGAACAGCATGGCGCGCGGGGTGACGGCATAGCGGACAAAGCCGTTGCGCGCATAGGCATCGTGCGCCCGGCTGTTGGTCTCGGCCACCGCCAGTTCAAGCTGCACCACGCCATCGGCGCGCGCGCGCTCGACCGCGGCGCGCAGCAGCAGTTCCAGCCCGCCCTGCCCGCGCAGCTTCTTGCGGATGTAGACGGCGTGGATACCGGCGCGATGCAGGGCGTTCTCGCCGGTCTCGCGGTCATAGGCGAGCAGGCCTTCCAGCCCCTTGTCGGTGAACAGCCCGAACAGCACCCCGTCCTCGATGCGCCTGACATAGGCCGATTGCGGCAGCTTTTCCCACTGGGCCAGCGTCGAGCCGTAGGCGTCGGGATGCAGCCGGAGCGCCTCGAGCCGGATGGCGCGAAAGGCCAGCGCATCCGCCGCCGTCAGCGCCCGGACGATCATTCGGGGTGGTCGGGACGGTGGCCGGTCGGGGCACCATAGGGCCGCGTCACGTCGCGCAGCGCCACCTCCAGCGCTTCGACCTCCAGCGCGATGGCGCCGTCACCCGCCAACAAGAGCACCAGGCGCCCGGTGCCGTCCGGGCCGGGCTCGAAGGCCATCGAAAGAACGGAAAGCACCGTATCGGGATCGGCCTTGATGTCGCCCTGGGACTGGACCCTGAGCACGTCCTCGACCGCCAGCACCGATTGCACCCGCTCGAACGACCGGCGGCGGGCCGTCGCCGCATCGGCATCCTCCCAGCGAAAGCGGTTCAGGAGGATGGCAAAGCGGCGCTCCTTGCGCAGCCATTTCATCTCGGAGGCCGGAAAGACCGCGTCCTGCACCAGGCTCGACAGCACCGCCAGATCGTCGGCATCGAAGGCGCGCAGGCGCAGCGGCTCTTCCCCGGCATCCTCGAACCTGGCGTCGTCGTGATCGGTCATGGCGCGGTGATCCGTTCGATATCGGCCCCGACCTGCCCGAGCTTTTCCTCGACATGCTCGTAGCCGCGATCGAGATGGTAGACCCGGTTGACCACGGTTTCACCCTCGGCCGCAAGGCCCGCCAGAATGAGCGAGACCGAAGCCCGCAGGTCCGTGGCCATCACCGGCGCGCCGCGCAGGCGGTCGACCCCGTGCACCGTGGCATGGCCGCCCTGCACTTCGATATGGGCCCCCATGCGCACCAGTTCCGGGGCATGCATGAAGCGGTTCTCGAAGATCCGCTCCTCCAGCACGCTGGTGCCTTCGGCGGTGCAAAGCATGGCCATCATCTGCGCCTGCAGGTCGGTCGGGAAGCCGGGGAAAGGCTCGGTCACCACGTCGACGGCATGGGGTCGGCCATTCTTGCGCGCCACGCGCAGGCCGTTGGCGGTTTGCTCGACCGAGACACCGGCCGCATCGAGCTTTTCGGCAAAGGCCGAGACCAGTTCCAGCCGCCCGCCGATGCATTCGACCGAGCCGCCGGCGATCACCGGGGCGAGCATGTAGGTGCCCAGTTCGATCCGGTCAGTGACGACTTGATGGGTGGCGCCGCCCAGCCGGTCGACGCCCTGGATCTCGATCCGGCTGGTGCCCTCGCCCTCGATCTGCGCCCCCATCGCCCGCAGGCAGCGCGCCAGATCGACGATCTCGGGCTCGCGCGCCGCATTCTCGATCACGGTCGTGCCCCTGGCGAGCGATGCGGCCATCAGGATGTTTTCGGTCGCGCCGACGCTGGCAAAGCGCAGCGGCACCACGGCGCCCCTGAGCCCGCCCTTGGTGGTCGCGTGCAGGTAGCCGTCGCGCAATTCGATGCTGGCGCCCATCGCTTCCAGCGCGGTGATGTGGATATCCATCGGGCGCGCACCGATGGCGCAGCCGCCAGGCAGCGAAACCTCGGCCTGCCCATGGCGCGCCAAGAGCGGCCCGAGCACCAGGTTGGAGGCACGCATCTTGCGCACGATCTCATAGTCGGCATGGGTGCTGGTCACCGCATGGGATGACAGCCCCAGCACCTTGCCGCTCTGCATCGAGGTGACTTCCGCGCCCAGCGATTGCAGGAGCGTGGCCATGGTCTTGATGTCCGACAGGCGCGGGGCGTTGGTCAGGGTCAGCGGCTCGTCGGACAACAGGGTTGCCGGCATCAGCGCCAGCGCGGCGTTCTTGGCGCCGGCGATGCGGATGGTGCCGCTCAACTCGCGCCCGCCGCGGACAATGATCGAATCCATTTCAGCCTACTCTTTCTGCTCGTCTTGCTTTTTCCCGGCCGCCTCGCGCGCCATTGCCTGTGCCTTGCGGCGCGCGATATTGGCCTTCAGCGCCGCCTTGAGACGGGCCTCTCGGTCATTCGTCTGGGGTTTGTCCTGCCGGGACTTGTTCATGCCCTGTGGTGATAAAGCGACTGTGCCTTGCCGTCCAGAGACCGCTGCCATTTGGACAATTGACGCCGGCAGGACCATGACTGAAATGTGGTCGGATGCTGCGCAAACTCAAGATCGCCCCGCTACGACAGTGGCTTGCAACACGGTTGCTGCACCGCCGCCTTGTCCGGCAGGGGCGGCGGCTGATCTATGTGACCACCGCCGACCATGCCTATACCATCCTGAGCCTGCTGCCCGATCTGCGCGGTCACGGCGTCGCGGCCGAGATCTGGTCTTACGAGCGGGTGTTTGCCCGTCGCAAGCTGCCGCGCGCCACCTATGTGCTGACCGATTTCGACCGTCTGTCGGTTGCCGAACTCAAGGCCGCGGGCGCGATCGCGGCGCATCTGCGCGCGGCGGGGCTGACGGTGCTCAACGATCCCGCCACGTTCCTGCATCGCGACCGGTTCCTGCGCCGGCTCAAGCAGGAGGGCATCAACACCTTCACCTGCTGGCGGCCGTCCGAAGGCGAGGAACCCGACCGCTTCCCGGTGTTTCTGCGCGGCATCTACGGCCATTCGGGCCCGCTGACCGATCTCCTGCCAGATCTCGCCACGGCAAGGGCCGAACTGGCCCGGCTGGTCGGCAAGGGCCACCCGGTCTCGGACCTGCTGTTCATCGAGTTTGCCGCCGAAACCCTGCCCGGCAGCGACCTCTACCTGAAACTGGCCTCGTTCCGGGTCGGGGACATGGTCATCATGGGCAACGCGGTCGGCGATCGGGACTGGAACAACAAATACGGGATTCTGACCCCATTCGATGACGAGCATTACCGTCAGGAGCGCGAGGAATTCGATCGCTGGCAGCACGAAGCGCTGGCCCGGCGGGTGTTCGACCTGTCCGGGATCACCTTCGGGCGGATCGATTTCGGCATGTACCGGGGGCGGCCCGAGATCTTCGAGGTCAATTCCAACCCGTCGATCAAGTTCAAGTATCACCACCCCAGTGCCCACCGCATCGCCCTGATGCGGCGGATTCAGGACTGCATCACCGCCAAGCTGGCCGAACTGACCCCGGTGCAGCCCGACCGGCCCATCGTCATGAAGGACGTGTTCCGCGCCTCCGAAGTGCTGCCAAAGCGGCCGCGGCGCTAGGGAGCCCCCCGGCGCCGCGCCGCCGGTGGCGCCTTAGCCCAGCCGGACCCAGGCCGCATTGCGCCGGGACGAGCGGACGCAGGCATCGACAAACTTCATGCCCTCCAGCCCGTCATCGATGCCGGGCAGGTCGTCCAGATCCGGCATCGGCTGGCCGGCCTGATGGGCGCGGATCGCCCGCGCCGCCCCGGTATAGATGTTGGCAAAGCCTTCCAGATAGCCCTCGGGATGGCCGCCCGGCGTGCGGGTGACGGCGGCCGCCGCCGCGCTGGCACCGGCGCCGCCACGGGTCAGGCGACGCTTGGGCTCGCCCAGGGGCGCGTGGAACAGGTAGTTCGGGTCTTCCTGCGCCCATTCCAGGCCGCCCTTGTCGCCATAGATCCGCAGCCGCAGGCCGTTTTCATTGCCCGGCGCCACCTGGCTGCACCACAGCAGGCCCTTGGCCCCACCCTCGAAGCGCAGCATGACATGGCCGTTATCGTCCAGCACCCGGCCGGCGCCGAAGGCGTCGAGATCGGCCGACAGGCTGTCAAGACCAAGGCCGGTGACGAAGCGGGCGAGGTTATAGGCATGGGTGCCGATATCGCCCGTGGCCCCGCCCGCGCCCGACCGGGCCGGATCGGTGCGCCAGGCGGCCTGTTTCTGGCCGCTCTGCTCCAGCGGTTCGGTCAGCCAGTCCTGCACATATTCGACATTGACCAGCCGGATCCTGCCCAGCGCGCCGCTTGCCACCATCTCGCGGGCCTGCCGGATCATCGGGTAGCCGGTGTAGTTGTGGGTCAGGATGAACAGCGCCTTGGAGGCCCGCACCGCCTGCACCATCTTGCGCGCCTCGGCCATGGTCGCGGTCAGCGGCTTGTCGCAGATCACATGGATGCCGCGCTTGAGAAATTCGCGCGCCGGGGCGAAATGCATGTGGTTGGGGGTGACGATGGCCACCGCCTCGATCCCGTCTTTCAGCCGCGCCTCGCGCCGGGCCATCGCCGCGAAGCTGTCATAGGTGCGGTCAGGGGCGAGGCCCAGCGCCGCGCCCGAGGCGCGGGCCTTTTCGGCGCTGGAACTCAGCGCCCCGGCCACCAGCGTGAAATGCCCGTCCATCCGCGCGGCGATGCGATGCACCGCCCCGATGAAGGCATCATTGCCGCCGCCCACCATGCCCAGCCTGATCGGTCGTGTCATGGTCAGCCCTCCAGCCCAAGCATCTTGCGGTTGGCCTTGTCGTCGGTGCCGCCATCGGCAAAGTCGTCAAAGGCCCGCTCGGTGACGCGGATGATATGGGCCTTGACGAAATCGGCCCCCTCGCGCGCGCCATCCTCGGGATGCTTGAGGCAGCACTCCCATTCGACAACCGCCCAGCCGCCAAAGTCATTGGCCGCCATCTTGGAGAAGATGGCGCCGAAATCCACCTGCCCGTCGCCCAGCGACCGGAAGCGCCCGGCGCGGTTGACCCAGGACTGGTAGCCGCCATAGACGCCCTGCCGCCCGGTCGGGTTGAACTCGGCATCCTTGACGTGGAACATCTTGATCCGGTCCTTGTAGATGTCGATGTGGTCGAGGTAATCGAGGCATTGCAGCAGGTAATGGCTCGGGTCGTAGAGCATGTTGGCGCGGGCATGGTTGCCCACGCGCTCGAGGAACATCTCGTAGGTGACACCGTCATGCAGGTCCTCGCCGGGGTGGATTTCGTAGCAGACATCAACCCCGCACTCTTCGGCGTGATCGAGGATCGGCTTCCAGCGCCTGGCCAGCTCGTCAAATGCCGCCTCGACCAGCCCCGCGGGGCGTTGCGGCCAGGGATACATGTAGGGCCAGGCCAGCGCGCCGGAAAAGGTCGCGTGCTCGGTCAGGCCAAGGTTGCGGCTGGCCGTCAGCGCCTTCCTGACCTGGTCGGTCGCCCAGGCCTGCCGCGCTTTCGGATTGCCGCGCACGCCCGGAGCGGCAAAGCCGTCAAACCCCATGTCATAGGCCGGATGCACCGCCACCAGCTGCCCCTGCAGATGGGTCGACAGCTCGGTGATCGCCACGCCGTTCTGCCGGGCAATGCCGGTCAGCTCGTCGCAATAGGTCTTCGACGTCGCCGCCTTGTCGAGATCAATGAGCCGACCATCCCAGCTGGGGATCTGCACGCCCGCATAGCCGCAATCGGCGGCCCATCGGGTGATGCCGTCAAAGGTGTTGAACGGCGCCGCGTCGCCCGCGAACTGGGCCAGAAACAGCCCCGGTCCCTTGATCGTCTTCATCTCGTTCCTCCAGTTGATCGGGTCCTGCCCGTCGAAGGGGGCGGACCGGCAAAGTCCTGCCAGGTCGCCCGACCTGCATCCTCGGGATTCCTTGCGAAATCCCGCCAGACCTTAGTGGTCGCCGCAAGGTCAGGCAATCCGCGCGCAGAGCTTTCCGCGCCGCCGCCCACAGGATGCGAGGACCGGCCGCCCGGGCCGCACCCTTTGCCGAACTGTCCGCCGCGTAACCGAGAATTCCTCTTGCGCCCGTCGTTCAGGACGCTAAAAGGCCGACGAAACGTGCTGTGGTAGCTCAGTGGTAGAGCACACCCTTGGTAAGGGTGAGGTCGAGAGTTCAATCCTCTCTCACAGCACCATTTCCCTCATTCCGGCACTGCCTGCCAACGGCGCGTCGTCGTGGCGGCCCGCGTGCTGGCACAAGGTCCGGCAGAGTGGGCGCGATTGCGGCGTCATGCAATCGGTCCGCCGGCGCCATGGCAT
>CAUJIU010000120.1 GCA_963205075.1 Pseudomonadota bacterium
GCGCTGGCCGGTCTGGAGCAGGACGGGATCGAGACCCGCCTGCTCGACGTGCTCGACCCGGGCGCCATCGCCGCCCTGGCGGGCGAGATCCCGGCGCCTGACGTGCTGTTCAACTGCGCGGGCTATGTCGCCAGCGGCAGCATCCTGGACTGCGAGGAAAAGGACTGGGACTTTTCGATGCGGCTGAACGTGACCGCGGCCTACCATATGATCCGGGCCTTTCTGCCAGGGATGATCGCCGGCGGCGGCGGCTCGATCATCAACATGGCCTCGGTCGCCTCATCGGTGATCGCCGCGCCCAACCGCTTTGCCTACGGCACCACCAAGGCCGCCGTCATCGGCATGACCAAGGCAATCGCCGCCGATCACATCGGGCAGGGCATCCGCTGCAACGCCATCTGCCCCGGCACCGTGGAAAGCCCCTCGCTCGAGGCGCGGCTGGCCGCAACGGGCGACTATGCGGCCGCGCGGGCCGCCTTCATCGCCCGCCAGCCGATCGGGCGGATCGGCCAGCCCGAGGAGATCGCCGCACTTGTGGTCTATCTCGCCTCGGACGAAAGTGCCTATACCACCGGCGTCGCCCATGTCATCGACGGCGGCTGGGCCAATACCTGAAGGGAACCACCATGAAATTCATCCGTTTTGGCGAGGCCGGCTCCGAACGTCCGGGGATGCTGGACAGCGACGGCGCGATCCGCGATCTCTCGGGCGTCATTGACGATCTGGCAGGCGATGCGCTGGACCCCAAACGCCTCGCCGCGCTGGCCGAGATCGACCCCAAGACCCTGCCGCGTGTGCCCGCGGGCCAGCGGATCGGGCCCTGCGTGGCCGGGACCGGCAAGTTCATCTGCATCGGGCTCAACTACGCCGATCACGCCGCCGAAAGCGGCATGGCCGTGCCGCCCGAACCGGTGATCTTCATGAAGGCCACCAGCGCTATCTGCGGCCCCAACGACCCGATCGTGATCCCGCGCGGCAGCACCAAGACCGACTGGGAGGTCGAGCTGGCCGTCATCATCGGCCGCCGCGCCAAAAACGTGTCAGAGGCCGAGGCGCTGGACCATGTGGCAGGCTTTGCCGTGGCCAATGATGTCTCGGAACGCGCCTTCCAGACCGAGCGCGCCGGCCAGTGGACCAAGGGCAAGTCCTGCGACAATTTCGGCCAGATCGGCCCCTGGCTGGTGACCCGCGACGAGGTGGCGGACCCGCAGAACCTTGGCATGTGGCTGACCGTCAACGGCGCGCGGATGCAGAACGGCTCGACCCGGACCATGGTCTACGGGGTGGCGCATCTGGTCTCCTATCTCAGCCAGTTCATGACCCTGCATCCCGGCGACATCATCTCGACCGGCACCCCGCCCGGCGTCGGGCTGGGCCTGAAGCCGCCGCGCTATCTCAAGGCGGGCGATGTCGTCGAACTGGGTATCGACGGGCTGGGCCGCCAGCGCCAGGATGTCATCGCCGACTAGGTGGAAGCCCTTGACCCTGATCGACACCCATCAGCACCTGATCTACCGCGACCGGCTGGGCTATGGCTGGACATCCGACATCCCGGCGCTGGCCGAGGGCGACTTCACCCTCGCCGATTACGGCAAGCTGACCGCCGGCAGGGGCGTCGGCGCCACCATCTTCATGGAGACCGGCGTCGATGATGCCGACTATCAGGCCGAGGCCCGCTTTGTCTCGGGGCTGATCGGACAGGGGGGCATGCTGGGGCAGATCGCCTCCTGCCGCCCTGAGACCGGGGCCGGTTTCGACACCTGGCTGGCCGAATGCGCGGGCCTGGGCGTGGTCGGGTTCCGGCGCATCCTGCATGTGATGCCCGATGAACTGTCGCAGAGCGCCCTGTTCCGGAGCAACCTGCGCAAGATCGGGGCAATGGGCCTGCCCTTCGATCTGTGCGTGCTGGCGCGGCAATTGCCGCTGGCGACCGACCTGGCGCGCGACTGCGCCGGGGTGCAGCTGGTGCTGGACCATTGCGGCGTGCCCGACATCGCGGGCGGACAGTTCGGAGACTGGGCCCGCGACCTGCGCACGATCGCCGCCTGCCCCAACGT
The DNA here is from genome assembly GCA_963205075.1 of Pseudomonadota bacterium. GTDB lineage: Bacteria > Pseudomonadota > Alphaproteobacteria > Rhodobacterales > Rhodobacteraceae > KLAP22. The sequence goes on from CAUJIU010000120.1 coordinate 2,058, forward strand.
GGCGGTCAAGCTCTCGGGCATCTCGGCCTATTGCGCGCCCGGCACCGTCAGCACCAAGACCCTGCGCCCCTGGGTGGAGCACGTGATCGACTGCTTCGGCCCGGGCCGCATCGTCTGGGGCGGCGACTGGCCGGTGGTCAACCTCGGCGCCGGCCTGCCGCGCTGGATCGAGATGACCGAGGAGCTGATCGCGGATCTGCCGGGCGCGGATCAGGACGCCATCCGGGCGGCCAACGCAAGGCGCATCTATGGGGTGTGAACGCCTATCCGGCTCCGCCTGAAGTCGGGCGAACCCCGCCCGCGCGGATCAGGGTAACCCGTTGTCCATCATCAGTTTTTGAAGATTGGTGCGGTCGAGAAGACTCGAACTTCCACTCCGGTTAAGGAACAGCGACCTCAACGCTGCGCGTCTACCAATTCCGCCACGACCGCACTGCCATAGGCTTGGTGACGCGCTCATAGCGAAGCCGCAAATGCTTGCCAAGGCCAAAAAGCGTTTTCCGCCGGCCCGGGGCCGGGGTTGCGGGCAAACGCCCTGCCGCCCCCCCGATCCGGGCGGCGCCCCATGCGGCGGGTGGTGACATTTGGCCCGCCCTGCCCCATATGGAGACCGGCGCCGCTACCGCCCCGCAAGGAACCACGATGGTCGACTGGATCACAACCGACGGGCTGACCGACTACGCCGAGGCGGTCGCGTTCATGGAGGCGCGCGCCGAGGCGATCGCGCTCGGGCAGGTCGACGAGGCGATCTGGCTGGTCGAGCATCCGCCCCTCTATACCGCCGGCACCTCGGCCAGACCCGCCGACCTGACCGACCCCGGCCGCTTTCCGGTCCATGCCAGCAAGCGCGGCGGGCAGTATACCTATCACGGGCCGGGGCAGCGCGTGGCCTATGTGATGCTCGATGTCGGCCAGCGCGGCCGCGACGTGCGCTGCTTCGTGCGCGACCTGGAGCAGTGGATCATCGCCGCGCTGGCGGAGTTCAACGTCACCGGGCTGATCCGTCCGGGCCGGGTCGGGGTCTGGGTCGAGCGCCCGGACAAGCCGCGCCATGCCGACGGGTCCGTCCACGAGGACAAGATCGCCGCCCTTGGCATCCGCCTGCGCAAATGGGTGAGCTTTCACGGCCTCTCGATCAATGTCGAACCGGATCTGGAGCATTTCTCGGGCATCGTGCCCTGCGGCATCCGCGACCACGGGGTGACGAGCCTGGTGGATCTGGGCCTGCCGGTGACCATGGCCGATGTGGATCTGGCGCTGCGAGCGACATTCGACCGGGTGGTCACGCCGCGCTGCGCGCCCTGACGCGACGCCTGGCCTGTCGGGCGACCGCCCCGGCAGGGGGCGGAAGTCGCCGGATCGGGCGCCAGGCCGGGCAGAACCGGCCCCGCAGGTCGGATTTAGCGGCCCCTCCGGCGGCTTTGTTTGTTGCCCCGTTCCCGCTGCTGCACTAGAACCGCCACAATGCAGACCGTGCGGGCGTGACTCGCGGGGTTCTGTGAACGGAGCCAACACGGGAGAGCCAAATGGCAGACGCCGCCATCCACGGCCATGATCATCACGACGAGCGGAGCTTCTTTACCCGCTGGTTCATGTCCACGAACCACAAGGATATCGGGATCCTCTACCTCTTCGTCGCCGGAGCGGTCGGGTTCATCGCTGTCTTGTTCACAGTCTACATGCGGCTGGAGTTGATGAACCCCGGCGTGCAGTACATGTGCCTCGAGGGCGCGCGCTTCATCGCCGATGCCAGCGCCGAATGCACCCCCAACGGCCATCTGTGGAACGTGCTGATCACCTATCACGGCGTGTTGATGATGTTCTTCGTGGTCATCCCGGCGCTGTTCGGCGGCTTTGGCAACTATCTGATGCCGCTGCAGATCGGGGCGCCGGACATGGCGTTCCCGCGCATGAACAACCTGTCGTTCTGGATGTTCGTGGCCGGCACCTCGCTGGGTGTCGCCTCGCTGCTGACTCCCGGTGGCGACGGTCAGCTGGGCTCGGGCGTCGGCTGGGTGCTCTATCCGCCGCTGTCGACCTCCGAAGGCGGCATGTCGATGGACCTCGCCATCTTTGCCGTGCACATGTCGGGCGCCTCGTCGATCCTGGGCGCAATCAACATGATCACCACCTTCCTCAACATGCGCGCGCCGGGGATGACCCTGCACAAGGTGCCGCTGTTCTCGTGGTCGATCTTCGTCACCGCCTGGATGATCCTGCTGGCCCTGCCGGTGCTGGCCGGCGCCATCACCATGCTGCTGACCGACCGCAATTTCGGCACCACCTTCTTCTCGCCCTCGGGCGGCGGCGACCCGGTGCTGTACCAGCACATCCTGTGGTTCTTCGGGCATCCCGAGGTCTACATCATCATCGTGCCGGGCTTCGGGATCATCAGCCACGTGATCTCGACCTTCTCGCGCAAGCCGATCTTCGGCTACCTGCCGATGGTCTACGCCATGGTCGCCATCGGCGCCCTGGGCTTCATCGTCTGGGCGCATCACATGTACACGGTCGGCATGTCGCTGACCCAGCAGTCCTACTTCATGCTGGCCACGATGGTGATCGCGGTGCCGACCGGCATCAAGATCTTCTCGTGGATCGCGACGATGTGGGGCGGATCGGTGGAGTTCCGGACCCCGATGCTCTGGGCCTTCGGCTTCCTGTTCCTGTTCACCGTCGGCGGCGTCACCGGCATCGTGCTCAGCCAGGCCGCGATCGACCGCGCCTATCACGACACCTACTACGTCGTGGCGCATTTCCACTACGTGATGAGCCTTGGCGCGGTGTTCGCCATCTTTGCGGGTGTCTATTTCTACATGCCCAAGCTCTCGGGGCGCATGTTCCCGGAATGGGCCGGCAACCTGCATTTCGCGGCCATGTTCATCGGCTCGAACCTGACCTTCTTCCCGCAGCACTTCCTGGGCCGTCAGGGCATGCCGCGCCGCTACATCGACTATCCCGAGGCCTTTGCCTACTGGAACCACCTGTCGTCGATCGGCGCCTTCATCGCCTTTGGCTCCTTCGTGTTCTTCATCGTGCTGTTGTTCTACACGCTGCTTGCCGGCCGCAAGGTCGACGTGAACAACCCGTGGAACGAATATGCCGACACGCTGGAATGGACCCTGCCCTGCCCGCCGCCCGAACACACGTTCGAGCAGCTGCCCAAGCAGAGCGACTGGGATCACGGCCACAGCCACTGATCTGGCCAAGCCGCGCAAGACCGAAAGGGCCCCGGAGCAATCCGGGGCCTTTTCCTTGCCCGGTGCCGTCAAATCGCTGGATTTCGCGGGCCGCCGGACGCAGGATCGGGGCAAATGCCAGCCCAGTTCGCGGAAAGGATCGGCGCATGTCCCAGGCCAGGAACACCATCTGCCTCTGGTATGAAAGCGGGGCCGAAGACGCCGCCCGCTTCTATGCCGAGACCTTCCCCGACAGCGCGGTCACCTCGGTGGACCGGGCGCCCGGCGACTTTCCGGGCGGCGTTGCCGGGCAGGTCCTGACCGTCAGCTTCACGGTCATGGGGCTGCCCTGCCTCGGGCTCAACGGCGGCCCGACCTTCAGGCAATCCGAGGCGTTTTCCTTCCAGATCCTGACCGAGGATCAGGCGGAGACCGATCGCTACTGGAATGCCATCGTCGGCAATGGCGGGCAGGAAAGCCAGTGCGGCTGGTGCAAGGACCGCTGGGGCGTGTCGTGGCAGATCACGCCGCGCGCCCTGACCGAGGCGATGCGGCAGGGTGGCGAGGTGGCCAGGCGGGTCTTTGCCGCGATGATGCCGATGCAGAAGATCGACATTGCCGCCATCGAGGCCGCGCGCCGGGGGTAGGCCCGCCGCCAGTGTCTGGCCGACAATTGCAGGCGAACCCATGCCGTACCGATGGCTCCCGCCCGAAGGTGACACCGGATGCCGCCGCCTCGAGATCCGGCCGCACCGCTCGCTTGGCCCGCGCGGCTTCGTGACCATGATCGGCCTGACGCTCGCCTTGGCCAGCGTGCCGTTGCTGGCGGTGCTGGGATCGGTGATCCTGTGGGTGCTGCTGCCCTTCATGGCCGCCGCCATCGGCGGGCTGTGGTGGGCGCTGTCGCGCAACACCCGCGACCGGCTGGCCCAGCGCGAAACGCTTTGCCTGACGCGCCAGCAGATCACCCTGACCCATGCCAGCCCGCGCCATGGCACCCGCAGCTGGAGCGCCAATCCCTACTGGGTCCGGGTGCGGCTCGCCCCGACCGGCGGGCCGGTGCCGGACTACCTGACCCTTGCGGGCGGCGACCGCGAGGTCGAGCTTGGCGCCTGCCTGTCGGCGCCCGAGCGGCGCGCGCTGGCGCAGGACCTGCGCGAGGCGCTGGCCGGGCTGCGATAGGGCGCGTCACCGCCCTGCCTGCGACATATCGAACCGGGACCCCGCCAGGGCTGGACACATACCGATTATGGCATACCATCTCGTCAGGCCCAGCCATGGGCCGATGCCGAGGGGGGCCGACATGTCGACATTGCCAGTCTGGGCGCGCTGGGCCGGAGTGGCCGCCGCCGTTTTTGGTGCCGCGACGGTCTTTGCCGGCGGGGCGGCGCTGTTTGGCGGCCAGGCCACCGAAGCCGCGGTCGGAGATGCCGTGCCGGTGGTCTTGTGGTTCAACTTCTGCGCCGGATTTGCCTATCTGATCGGCGCCGCGACGCTGATCGCCCGCGCGCCGGTCGCCCGCATCATCGCCCTGCTCATCGGCCTGCTGACGCTGGCGGTCTTTGCGCTGTTCATCTTCAAGGTGGTCAATGGCACGCCCTTCGAGTGGCGCACCGTCGGCGCGATGACGCTGCGGTCCGGCTTCTGGCTGGCCATCGGCTTTGCCTTGCCCAAGACCTGATCTGACCTGATCCGAGGAGGACCAAGAATGACCCCCCAGCACGGCTACCGCAACATCTGGATCGGCCTGTTCGTGATCGCCGCATTCATGGGCTACGGCTTCTGGCTGATCTACCTGCGCGATTTCGCGCCGGGCAAGGAGGAATGGGCCGCCGCCTATGGCAGCGGCGAGCATTTCGAGTCCCGGCTGGCGCATGTCCACGGCAACCTTCTGGCGCTGCTCAACGTGCTGTTCGGCTATCTGATCGTCAAGCTGCCGGTGCGCGGCGCAACGGCGGCCTGGGCCTCCTGGCTGTCGCTGGCGGGCCTGCTGATGCCGATCGGCATCCTGGCCGAGGTCTATTTCGGGCTCAGCCCGGTGGTGGTGTTTGTCGGCGCGGCCAGCATGGTTGCCGGCACGCTGGTGCTGGCCTTCGGCGTGGCGACCCAGCGCGGCGGCTGAGGCCGCCGCACCGGGCCTTCAGCCCAGCTTGCCCTTGACCAGCGGCCCGACCTTGCCGAAATCCATCTGGCCGGTATAGCGGCCCTTGAGCACGGCCATGACCTTGCCCATGTCGCGGATCGACTCGGCGCCGGTCTCGGCGATGGCGTCGGTGACCGCCTGCTCGCATTCGGCCGCGTCCAGCTGGCGCGGCAGGAACTCCTCGATCACCACGACCTCGGCCAGCTCCTTCTCGGCCAGCTCCAGCCGGCCGCCCTCTTCGTAGGCGCGGGCGCTTTCCTGGCGCTGCTTGACCATCTTGCCCAGAATCGCCAGCACCTCGTCATCGCTGATGCCGGGGTCCTCGCCATCGCCGCGCGCCGCGATCTCGCGGTCCTTGATGGCGGCATTGATGAGCCGAAGGGTCGAGAGCCGGTCAGCCTCCTTGGCGCGCATCGCATCCTTGAGCGCGGCATTCAGTCGACTGCGCAAATCCATTCCAAGGCTCCCTGTTGGCCCAAATCATGAAGCCGGACCATAGCCCCAGAGCCGTGCTGCGGCAACAGCCGCCACACGGGCGGCACGCAATGGCGCAAGGCCCGGCTTTGCGGCCTTGACCCGACCCCGGACGCCCTTTAGGCACGGGCCAATTTGCCGGTCCGGGGAGTCGACGCGATGCATGGTCATACCGAGAGTAAGCCCACAGCCTGCCTCGCTCTGGCGGATGGCACGGTGTTCTTCGGCAAGGGCTTCGGCGCCACCGGGCAGACCACGGCCGAGCTGTGCTTCAATACCGCGATGACCGGCTATCAGGAGATCATGACCGACCCCTCCTATGCGGGCCAGATCGTCACCTTTACCTTCCCCCATATCGGCAACACCGGCACCACCGCGCAGGATGACGAAACCGCCGAGCCGGTGGCCGAAGGCATGGTGGTCAAATGGGACCCGACCGAGCCCTCCAACTGGCGCGCCACGCAGGACCTGACCGGCTGGCTGGCCGCCAAGGGCCGCATCGGCATCGGCGGCATCGACAGCCGCCGGCTGACCCGCGCCATCAGGCAGCAGGGCGCGCCGCATGTGGCGCTGGCCCATGACCCGGAGGGCAATTTCAACATCGCCGCGCTGGTGCAGGCGGCGCGCGGGTTTCGCGGGCTGGTGGGGCTGGATCTGGCCCGGGACGTGACCTGCGCCCAGTCCTACCGCTGGGACGAGATGCGCTGGGCCTGGCCCGCGGGCTATACGCGCCTGACCGATCCGAAGTTCCGGGTCGTGGCGCTGGATTACGGCGCCAAGCGCAACATCCTGCGCTGTCTGGCCAGCGTCGGCTGCGATGTGACCGTGCTGCCCGCCACCGCGACCGCCGCCGAGGTGCTGTCGCACCGGCCTGACGGCGTGTTCCTGTCCAACGGCCCCGGCGACCCGGCGGCAACCGGCGAATACGCGGTGCCGATGATCCGCGAGATCCTCGACCAGACCGATCTGCCGGTTTTCGGCATCTGCCTGGGGCACCAGATGCTGGCCCTGGCGCTGGGCGCGCGCACCATCAAGATGAACCACGGCCATCACGGCGCCAACCATCCGGTCAAGGACATGGAGACCGGCAAGGTCGAGATCACCTCGATGAACCACGGCTTCACGGTTGACAGCCAGACCCTGCCCGAGGGCGTGATCGAGACCCATGTCTCGCTGTTTGACGGCTCCAACTGCGGCATCCGCATGGCCGACCGCCCGGTGTTCAGCGTCCAGTATCACCCCGAGGCCAGCCCCGGCCCGCAGGACAGCTTCTACCTGTTCGAGCGGTTTGCCGCCGCCATGGCCGCCCGCGCCGCGTGACCGGCACCTCCTGACCGGCCTGCGCCACGGTTAACGGCTTGTTAATCGTGTGTTAACCATCCTCGGGTCAGTCTGGCTCCCGGCAAGGGGGCACGGCCATGACGCGGGGACCCATATCCGCTCCGACAGGACAGGGCGCGCAAGGCGCCGCCCCGCCCGCGCCCTGGGGCTCGCTGGGCGGTGAGTCCGGCGCGCTGCGGGTCGAGCCGCTGTTCCAGCCCCCCGACCCGCGGCTCTTTGCCCATGCGCCGGCGCATTACTGGCTGCGTGCCGGACTGGTGCCCTGGCGGCGGATCGGGGCGGCCACGATTGTGCTGACCTCGCGGCCCGACGAATTCGCCCGCCACCGGCAGGCCCTGACCGAGATGTTCGGGACGGTGCGCATGGGCTTTGCCGATGCCGGCCAGGTCGAACGCGCCGTGCACCGGATGGGCGCGGCCGAACTGCGCCAGCGCGCCGAGACCCGGGTGGCAGCGCGGGAGAGCTGCCGCGATCTCGGGCAGTCCTGGGCGCCGGCGGTCCTGGCGCTGCTCACCGCCATGCTGGCGACGGCGCTGATCGTTGTGCCCGCCCCGACTGTGGCGGGCCTTTCGGCGGTGGCGCTGCTGCTGATGGTGCCGGCGACGTTGCTGAAACTGGCGGCCGCCCTGCTGGCGACGCTGCCAAAGCCCGTGCCGGTGCCCGGCAACGCGCCGGTGCCGGCCCGCCTGCCGGTGATCAGCCTGCTGGTGCCGCTCTATCACGAGCGCCAGATCGCCGGATCGCTCTTGAAGCGGCTGGCCGCGCTCGATTATCCGGCGGACCGGCTCGATATCTGCCTGGTGCTGGAAGACGACGACATGACCACCCGCCACGCCCTGCTGGCCGCCGACCTGCCGCCCAACGCCCGCACCATCGTGGTGCCGCGCGGCACGGTCAAGACCAAGCCGCGCGCGCTCAACTTCGCGCTCGACTTCGCGCGGGGCAGCATCATCGGGGTCTATG
>CAUJIU010000121.1 GCA_963205075.1 Pseudomonadota bacterium
GGAACCACGGGACAGGACTTTGCCTTCGTCCTCGCCGCGCAGGACAAGGACGGCGGCGGCGACCGTTCGGACACCCACTTCAGCACCCCCGGAGAATGATCATGAGCAAGGCCGTCCCCCAGCCTTCCACCAAGCACTCTGGGCCAAAGCCCTTCACCGGCCGCCACATGGCGATCATCCTCGTGGCCTTTTTCGGCGTGGTCATCACGGTGAACTTCACCATGGCCCGCCTCGCCTCGCAGAGCTTTGGTGGACAGGTGGTCGACAACTCCTATGTCGCCAGCCAGAAGTTCAACACCTGGCTGGACGAGGCGGAGAAGGAAAAGGCGCTTGGCTGGACCGCACAGGCCAGCCGCCAGGCCGATGACAAGGTGGCCATCACTTTCGCCGGAGCAGCGGAGGCGGCCATCACCGCAGTCGCGCGGCACCCGCTGGGCCGGGCAAAGTCACAGGCCTTCACATTCGATCGCGTTGCCGAAGGCACCTATGTCAGCCGCGAAAAGCTGGCGGGCGGCCGCTGGCGGCTTCGCATCGAGGTTGCCGCCGGGGGCCAGCGCTTCCGCACCGAACAGGACGTGCAATGACCGCGCAGGCCCTCTCCGAACCAGCTGAGGCCCTGCTGGAGACGGTGCTTGTCGTCCCGGGCATGCACTGCGCCGGTTGCATGTCCAAGGTCGAGCGCGCGCTGGGCGCGCTGGACGGGGTCGCCTCGGCCCGGGTCAACCTGACCGCGCGGCAAGTGCGGGTCAGCCACGAGGCGCGGATCGACACGCCGCGCATCGTATCGGCCCTGTCCGGCGCGGGCTTTGCCAGCCAGCCGCGCGAGGAAGATGCCGCGCCCCCGCCCTCCGCTGCCCGCGCGCTCTTCGCGCCGCTGGGCGTGGCCGCCTTTGCCGCGATGAACGTGATGCAGATGTCGGTCGGCGTCTGGTACGGGGCGGAGGGCGCCACGCGCGAGATGTTTCACCTGCTCTCGGCGCTGATCGCGGTTCCGGCCATCGTCTATTCGGGCATGCCGTTCTTCCGCTCGGCCTGGGGCGCGGTGAAGCACTGGCGCACCAACATGGATGTGCCGATCACCATCGGCATTACCCTCGCCACCTCGCTCAGCCTCTATGAAACCTACAGCGGCGGCCACACGGCGTGGTTCGACGGCGTGCTGATGCTCATCTTTTTCCTGCTCGCCGGGCGTACGTTTGACGCGATGATGCGCGACCGCGCCCGCGCCGGGGTCGATGCCCTGATGCGGCAAGCAGCGCCCGGCGCCATGGTCGTGGGCCGTTCGGGCACGATCGAATGGCTTGCCGCGCGCGATCTTGTCCCGGGCATGGTCATGCGGGTCGCCGCTGGCGAGCGACTGGCGGCGGACGGCACGATCAGCGCCGGTTCTAGCCGCTTCGACCGATCGCTGCTGACCGGAGAGAGCGCCGCCATTCCCGCCGCGCAGGGCGATGAAGTGCTGGCCGGTACGCTTAACCTCGATGCCCCGGTCGATGTAAAAGTCAGCCGCGCGGGCAAGGGCACGGCGCTGGCCGAGATCGCCCGCCTGATGGAGGCCGCCGGCCAGTCGCGCTCGGCCTATGTCCGCATCGCCGACCGTGCTTCGAAGCTCTACGCCCCTGCCGTCCACACGCTGGCATTGGTCAGCGGGATCGCCTGGCTGGCCATGGGCGCGGGCTGGCACCAATCTCTGGTCATCGCCATTTCGGTGCTGATCATCACCTGCCCCTGCGCGATTGGCCTTGCCGTGCCGGTGGCGCAGGTCGTCGCCTCGGGCGCGTTGATGAAGCAGGGCGTCATGGTCAAGGACGCGACCGCGCTGGAACGCATGGCCCAGGTCACGCGGCTGCTCATCGACAAGACCGGCACGCTCACGCTGGGTCGCCCGGTTCCCGACGCCCGCGCGCTCGATGCGCTGCCCGCCGAAGCCGCCGCCATAGCCCTGTCGCTCGCCTCCAACAGCTCGCACCCGCTAAGCCGCGCACTGGCCGAGGGACTGGCCCAGCGCGGGGTGACCGCCCTGCCGCTGGAAGGCATCACCGAAACCGCCGGTCACGGCATCAACGCGACGCACATGGGCCGCAAGGTTGCCCTGCGCCGCCCGGATTCCAGCCAGTCGATGGCCACCGCGCTCGACATTGCCGGGGAACCGGTGCGGCTGATCACCTTTGCCGATGCCTTGCGCCCCGACAGCGCCGAGGCGATCGCACGGTTGAAGGCGCTGGGCATCGATGCCTCGATCCTGTCGGGTGACAATTCCGCCGCCGTCGCCGCCATTGCGCGCGAGACCGGCCTGACCGCCCAGTGCGCCGCCAGCCCGGCGGACAAGCAGGACGCCATTTCGCGCCTGCAAGCCGCCGGTGAGCGCGTTCTGATGGCGGGAGACGGGCTCAACGACGGCCCCGCCCTCGCCGCCGCCCATGCCTCGATCGCGCCGGGTTCGGCCAGCGATGTCGGACGGCAGGCGAGCGACATGGTCTTCCTCGGCGATTCGCTCCTCGCCCTGCCCCGCGCCGTCGCCGCGTCGCGCCGGACCATGGCCGTGGTGAAGCAGAACTTCGTCCTCGCCATCGGTTACAACGTGCTCGCCGTGCCGCTGGCGATGATGGGCTATCTCACGCCGCTGATGGCGGCCGTGGCCATGTCGTCGAGTTCGGTGATCGTCGTCGCAAATTCGCTCCGTCTGGTAAGGGCCGCCCGATGAACACGATCGCCCTCCTCCTTCCGCTGGCGCTGTTCATGGGGTCGATGGGCCTTGCCGCCTTTTTCTGGTCGCTGCGGCGCGGGCAGTACGATGACATGGAAGGCGCGGCGAACCGCATCCTGATCGACGATGAAGGCCCCGCCGAATGAAGATGCGCCGCGCCCTGTTCGGTCTTGCCGCCCTGATCCCCGCCGCATTTGCCCCCGCCCCGTTGGCGGCGCGCGGCATGACCATGCTGATCTGCTCGGGCGACGGAGTGGTGCGCAGCGTGGAAATCCCCCTCCCCGAAGGCCCCGAACCGGCCCCCTGCTGCGTCAAGGGGTGCCATTCGGGCGGATCGCGCAAGAAGGATTCACGGCAATTTGATGCGCCGCAATGAACCTTTGGCATCAGTCTGCCAGATAAGCGGCATGTGGCCTTACCATCCCGAACTGCTCAGCGTCCCGGTGCCGCGCTATACGTCCTACCCGACGGCGGTGGAGTTCAGCGCTGCCGTGGGCGAGGCCGAACAGGAAGCCGCGCTGGCGGGTGCGAAAGGCGACGTTTCGCTCTATGTCCACATCCCGTTCTGCGAACAGATCTGCTGGTATTGCGGCTGCAACACGGCGGCAGCCAACAAGCGCGGCCGGCTTGAGGCCTATCTCGATGCCCTGCACCACGAAATCGCCCTGACCGGGGCCAAACTCGGGCCGCAAGCCCGGGTAAAGCGCATCGCCTTTGGCGGCGGCAGCCCCAATGCCCTGCAGCCGACTGATTTCGTCCGGCTTGCCGATGCGCTCACCCTGCACATGCCGCTCGACAACCCGGAATGGTCGGTGGAAGTGGACCCGCGCCACCTGACCTCCGCCTGGGGGACGGTGATGGCGGTGGTCGGCGTGACCCGGGCCAGTCTTGGCGTGCAGACGTTCTCGCCAAAGCTGCAGAAGGCGATCGGCCGGGTGCAGCCCGGCGAACAGATCGAACGCGCCGTCCACCTGCTGCGCCGCGCCGGGGTGCGCTCGCTCAACTTCGACCTGATGTACGGCCTGCCCGGCCAGTCGATGGAGGACCTGACGGACAGCCTGGACCGCACGATCGAATTCGGCGCGGACCGGGTGGCATTGTTCGGCTATGCCCACGTGCCCCATATGATCGCCCGCCAGCGCCGCATTGACGCCACGGCCCTGCCCGACCAGGCCGAGCGCTTCGCCATGGCGGAATTCGGCTACCGCCACTTCACGCACGCGGGCTATGTCCCGGTGGGCTTCGATCATTTTGCCATGCCCGGCGATACCTTGGCCCAGGCGGCCCGCAGCGGCACCCTGCGGCGCAATTTCCAGGGCTTTACCGACGATCAGGCGACGCAGCTGATCGGGCTGGGCTCGACCGCCATCACCTGCTTCCCGCAAGTCATCGTGCAGAACGAGAAGAACGCAGGGCGTTATCGCACGTTGATCGGCCAGAACCGCCTGACAGGCTCGCTCGGGGTGGTGCGCAGCGAAGACGACCAGCGTCGCGGCGCGGTGATCGAGGCGCTGCTATGCCGGGGCCGAGCTAAGGTGGGGCAGGACTGGCTGAGCAGCATGGCGGACAGCCTGCACC